>JASFUG010000355.1:0-3555 GCA_050050395.1 Nitrospirota bacterium | reverse complement strand
GCGGTGGGCAACTAGGAGAGGTCACGACCAATCGCCCGTAGGGGAGGGGTTTATCCCCTCCCGTGGCCGGCCCGGCAGCACGCTTATCTGGAGTTCGGGCAGGGATAAACCCCGCCCCTACGATCGTGAACAAACAACCGTAGAAAATGGCTAGATTGGGGTCATCATGAGCATCCTCGCCAATAAGAACACCAAGGTCGTCGTGCAGGGGTTCACCGGTAAGGAGGGAACCTTCCACGCCTCCCAGTGCATCGAGTACGGCACCGACGTCGTCGGTGGCGTCACCCCGGGCAAGGGGGGGCAGACCCACCTCGACCGGCCGGTGTTCAACACAGTCCACGACGCGCGCCAGGCGACCGGGGCCAACTGCTCCCTGATCTTCGTACCGCCGCCGTTTGCCGCGGACGCGATCATGGAGGCGATCGACGCGGGCATCGAGCTGATCGTCGCCATCACCGAGGGGATCCCGGTCCTCGACATGGTGAAGGTGAAGAACTACCTCAAAGGCTCCAACTCGCGGCTCATCGGCCCCAACTGCCCCGGCATCATCACCCCGGGCGAGGCGAAGATCGGCATCATGCCGGGCTTCATCCACAAGCCGGGCCGGGTCGGCATCGTCTCCCGCTCCGGGACCCTCACCTACGAGGCGGTGAACCAGGTGACCGAGGTGGGGCTCGGCCAGTCGACCTGCATCGGCATCGGCGGCGACCCGGTGAATGGCACCAACTTCATCGACTGCCTCTCCCTGTTTCAGGCCGACGCGGACACCGACGCGGTGGTGATGATCGGCGAGATCGGAGGCGACGCCGAGGAGCGCGCCGCGGCCTACGTGGCGGAGCACCTCACCAAGCCGGTGGTCGCCTTCATCGCCGGCTCCACCGCCCCTCCGGGACGGCGCATGGGCCACGCCGGTGCCATCGTCTCCGGCGGCAAGGGTACGGCGGAGGCGAAGTTCGAAGCATTGGAGGCCGCCGGCATCCGCACCACCCGCAACCCGTCCGAGCTCGGCGCCCTGGTCCAGGCCGCCCTGGCGTAACCCCGGTCGTCAATGCAGAGATACGGAGGGTGCGGAGTCGTGGTTCGCGCTCCGTGCCCTCTTCGGCATCGGGGACTCCTTGTCTCCCAAAGGAGAAGGTGTCCACCAAACCGGGGCAACTCCAGGTAAACGTTCTCCCGCATTCGACGTCCTGTGGGAGGGCGAGGCGGCGCTTCAAGCGCACCCATCACCTGGGCGTTCGATTGTCGACCGGTTGAACGCGGCGGCGATGGCTCCGCAATATACGGAGCGGTTCCGGCTGTCGACGGGCTCGAAGGTTGGCCCGGGTCGCGATCACTCTTCGTCGCCGGTGGGCAGGCCGTACTTCTTGACCGCGTAGCGGATGGCGTTGCGGGTCATCCCCAGCTTGCGGGCCGCCTCGGCCTGGTTGCCGTCGGAGGAGTCCATGGCCTGGCGGATCAGGTCGCGGCGGATCGCCTCGAAGTCGACCTGGGTGACGGCGCCAAAGTCGATCTCGATGGTGCCTCCGGTGGTCACTCGCGCGGCCGCGCCGTTGCTGCCGCGCCCATTTCTTGCCCGCTTACCGTTGGCACGGGCGGCGGGTCGCGCGCCGCCTAGCCCCAGGGCACTCGGACCGAGGTTATGGGTGGGGGAGTGGGCGACGGCGCGGTGCAGGGCGTTGCGCAGCTCGCGGACGTTGCCCGGCCACGGATGGACCCGCAGCTCGCGCACCGCCGCCGCGGTGAGGGTGAGGGGCGGCCCGTCGCGGTGCTCCGAGAGCTCACGCAGGAAGTGGCGAGCGAGGAGCACCACGTCGTTGCCGCGCTCCCGCAGAGGCGGCAGGTGGAGGGTGAGGCACTCGATGCGATGGAACAGGTCGGCGCGAAAGCGCCCCGCCGCGATCAGCCGGGCGAGATCCGCATTGGTGGCGGCGATGAGGCGAAAGTCCAGGCTGCGGCGTCGTGGCTCGGATCCGGACCCACGTGCAGCCTGCTCGAGGATGCGCACCAGGCGTGCCTGCGCCTCGGGGGCGAGCTCGGTGATGTCGTCCAGGAAGAGGGTGCCTCCCCGGGCCTTCGCCAGGGCGCTTTTCGGGTTACGCCGCTCCCGGGAGGCGGCCTCTCCGGCAGCCCTGGCGAGGGACTTGCCGAAGATCTCCGTTTCGAGCTCCTCGCGTACGCGGCCGCGGCAGTTGACCTCCACGAACGGTCCGTCCCGACGCTGGCCGGCGTGATGGGTGGCCCGTGCCACCACGCTCTTGCCGGTGCCGCTCTCGCCATGCAGGAGGATGGGCAGGCTGTCGCCCCCCGGCTGATCGAGGTCGGCCCACTGGAGGATGTGGCGTTTGATGCCGCACACCGCGTCCGACTCGCCGATGATCTCGGGCAGCGGGTCCTTGAATCCCTCGTTCAACCCCAGGCAGAACGGTGGGGACAGCCACGGCGAGGTCTGGGCCTCTTGCAGGATACTGACCAGTTGTTGCTCGTCGAGGTGGGCCGGGAGGGTCAGGCTGGCGCCGCGCACCATGGCGCGGGCGGCGCTGAGCGGGGTGTGGTCCGGCTCCAGGACGATCAGCGGTAGCTCACCGATGAGGGCTCGGACCTCCTCGACCCCGTGACAGTGGGGATTCTCGGCCCGACAGTCGAGCTGGTTCGGCATGGGGCCTTGGGCGCACGCGGTGCACAGGCAGTAGATCACCGCCATGAGCTGGAGGTCCTGGCCGGCGCACTCGCGGAGATCGGTCGGGCTGAAAAACCGCAGGTCCCACCCCAGTTGCCGGGCGATCCGCTCCCAGTCGGGGGGGATTTGCCCGGCCTCGCATACGAAGGCCACTGGCAGGGACGATGAGTGCATTTGGGGGGAAAATGCGCTTTCTTTTTACAAGTATAGTAAAAAGATCGCCTTTATTATTCTGTCCCATTTTTGAAGGCGAGACGTGCGGTCAACATGCCATAAAAAGCCTGTATTCTGCAATCCTTATGCGGATTAACATACCTGACACTTGAGAACGAAACGCGTCGGGTGCCACGGCGTGTGGCGCGCGCGGAGCCGGAGCACCGCCGGATACCGGCGGTGCTCCGGTCGGTCGCTCCCTTTGTCGTCGGCTCACTGGCATCATGAGTCTGGTGGCATCATCCGCGCGTTATGGCGTAGATCGCCGTGGCGGGCGGCAGACTGCAATATTCCTCGAGCTAAAGGATCACAGGATGGTCACGGTTACCCCGCGCGCCGCCGAGCGCGTGCTCCACTCGGTTCAGGTCAGCGGTGGGGAGGGGCTCGCCCTCCGCATTCAGGTCCGTCGCAAAGAGGAGGGGGGCAGCCTGAGCTACAACATGGGATTCGATGCGCCATCCGCGGACGATCAGACCTTTGTCAGCGAAGGGGTGACGGTGATCGTGGACCCGGAAAGCGCGCCCCTGGCTGAGGATCTGGTCCTGCATTTCGAGGACCATCCGGAGATGCCCGATGGCGGGGAGTTCGTCTTCATGAACCCCCTCGATTTGCCGGATGGCATGACGCCCGAGTAGACCGTATGGAGCGTCACGCTCCATACGGTC
>JASFUG010000354.1:0-3568 GCA_050050395.1 Nitrospirota bacterium | reverse complement strand
TCCCCCACCCCGCGTGGCCGTTCGGCCGGGGGGAACTCGGCCGGGCCGGCGTAGTCCAGCAGCAGGAACGGGCTGAGGTGCTCGCCCTGGGTGTCGTAGGAGAACAGCGAGCGGACCGGGAATCCGTCGCCGACCCAGTGCATGCGAGGGGCGCTGTAGATGCCGCGGATCTTCTTCATGGGGATCTCCAGGTAGATCGGGGCGGGTCGCCCCGGGGTTCTGGCAGACACTCTATGAGCAGAACGCTGGTTGCGGTAGCGGCTCGATTTGGACTCAGTGTTCCATCTATGGGACTCTTGAGCTGCGTGCAGGATCTCAATGACCTTTATTACTTCGTGCAGGTCGTCGACCACGGCGGCTTCGCCCCGGCCGGTCGCGCCCTGGGCATCCCCAAGTCCAAGCTCAGCCGCCGGATCGCCCTGCTCGAAGAGCGCCTCGGCGTGCGCCTGATCGTGCGCTCGACGCGCCACTTCTCGGTCACCGAGATCGGCCAGACCTTCTACGGCCATTGCCGCGCCATGCTGGTGGAGGCGGAGGCCGCGGAGGAGGCGATCGAGGTGACGCGCGCGGAGCCGTGCGGCGTGGTGCGGGTGAGCTGCCCGGTGGCCCTGCTCGACGCGCGGGTCGCGGGGATGGTCGCCGCCTTCATGGTCGAGTACCCGCGGGTGGCGGTGCATCTGGAGGCGATCGACCGGCCCGTGGACATCCTGGGCGAGGGCATCGATCTCGCGCTCCGCGTCCGGTTCCCGCCTCTGCCGGACACCGAGCTGGCCCTGCGGGTGCTGGGGGAGAGCCGTCAGGCGCTGGTCGCCGCCCCCGCGCTCCTCGAACAATTCGGGACGCCCGAGGTGCCCGCCGACCTCCCTGCCCTGCCGACCCTGGACCTCGGGGTGCCGCAGAACGAGCACGTCTGGCACCTGTTCGGCCCGGAAGGCGCGCAGGCGCGGATCCATCATCGACCGCGATTGATCACCCGCGGCATGGCCATGCTACGCACCGCGGCCCTGGCGGGCGTCGGCGTGGTCCAGCTGCCGTTGATGGTGGCGCGAGAGCCACTCGCGCGCGGGGACCTGGTGTGTATCCTGCCGGACTGGGCGCCGCGCAGCGCGATCATCCACGTGGTGTTCGCCTCACGCCGCGGGTTGCTGCCGGCGGTGCGGACCTTGATCGATTTCCTAGCAGAGCGGTTCCAGGAGATCGATGGGGTGCGAGATGAGGGAATGTAGCCGGCCCTCTCACCCTGTCCCTCTCCCTCCGGGGACTAGCGGGGCACCTCGATTCGAGCCGCCCGCGTGAGCCATGCGCCTTTGCGCCCTGGCGTTACGCAGTTCCAGCTCCTTCGCCGTCCTGCACCAAGGCAGGCCTTCGCGCCCTTCGTGATCTTCGTGATTAAAAGCCTTGGCTCTTAATGCGTTTGTCGTCATGGCTCGCCCAGGATTGGCGCGGGTACCGAGTCCGGGACGAACGCCGCCGCGAAGCTCTTTTCGCCATCCTGCACGGCGATCACCCAGACGGTCTTCAGCGGGACATGGCTTGCAGGGCTGAAGGAGACACCCCCTGGAACCCCTCGGTCTGCTCCAGTGCGCGGAAGATGCAGCCCGGCCCATGGGCATGACGCAGGACGTCCAGCATGAGGCGCGCGGCGTCGTAGCCGAGGGCGGCGAAGGCGTCGGCGGGGGCCGCGCCGTAGGCATCGCGGTACGCGGCGATGAAGGCCTTCGCCTCGGGGGTGCCGGTCTCCTCCGACAGCCAGGCGTGGGTCGTATACCAGACGTCGTCGGTCGGACCCCGGTCCCCTTCCGGTAGATTGGGCGTGTCCAGACCATCGCCGCCGACGATCGCCTGTGTGACGCCGGCCGCCCGCAGCGAGGCCATCACGTCGCCGATGCAGTCGGAAGGGCCTGCGAGGTAGAGGAAATCCGGCTGCGGTGACAGCCCTTCCACCTGCTCGCCCAGGGCGGTGATGTCGCAACCGCCGTCATAGGCGGCGTCCAGGGTCACGTTGCCGCCGAGCTCGGCGAAGCGCGTACGGAAGTAGCGCGGCAGGGTGCGAGTGTACTCCGAGGTGGAGTCCCAGAGAATCGCCACCGAGCCGCCGAACTCCCGTTGGCTGAACTTCGCCGCGGCTGCGGCCTCGGTGTTGTCGCCGAACGGCATAAGGAAGATTCGGTCGCCGACCACCTCCGGAAGCGCCGGAGCGGTTGCCCCGATGGACAGGAACGGCTTCCGTAGACGCTGGAAGATCGGGCCGGCGATCAGAACGGATTCGTTGTCCGTGAAGCCGGTGGCGAAGGACACGCTCGATGCGACCTGCCGTGCAGCGGTCTCCGTGGCCACCGGATCGGACCTCGTGTCGAGGAGCGCCGCGTAGGCGACAGTTCCGTCATTGCCGCCTTCCTGGAGCCCGAGCACAACGCCGTTCATGGCCGGGCGGCCGATGCTCGCCTGCGCTCCGTGCAACTCCATACGGAGACACGTACCTGCGGTTTGCGCACTTTAGCGCCTGGCTAAGGCACACCAGCGTGGTCGCTCGATTGGGCGGGTCAATCCCGGCATCGACGGGCCTCGTCGATTTGCTCCATGGCATTGCGCCGGCGCCTGTGATCGGAATGACGCTCGCTCTCGGGATCCAAGCGACCAACGCCACTGCCCTTCCAGGGCTTACACAGGAGGCATCCAGCTCGGCGACTCTTCGGACGTTTGCGCTTGTAGTGTGGCATCGGCGGCAAGGCGCGGCGTTCAAGTCCGCGTGCCTTTGCATTATACAGCCTGGCAACGCTCGGGCCTCGGCGCGACATTCCACCGAGCCGTTCCTGCTCTGCGTCTTTGCGACTCTGCGTTATGCAGTGCGAAATAAGCGCTCGCGACCCGCGTCACTCCACTTTCGTGGTCGCTACCGCGGCGACCTTCGGGCCCTTGAGGGCGTCGGTGAGGACGCCGGCGAGCTGCTGCTCCAGGTCCGGGGGGAGGAGGCGGTAGAGGAGGCGGGCGCGGATCCCGGTGATGCCGGCGGCCGGGATCTGGTAGGCGAGCTGGCGCTTCTCGCCCGGCTTGAGGCGGGTGTCGGCGGCGATGCGGGTGGCTTTTGGGGGCGGGGCCGGGTGGCCGGCGTCGTCCGCGAGGCGGGTGGCGAGGACGGCCTGGGGGTCATCGGCGGGGTTGGTCCCGTAGTTGCGCCATACCTCGTGACCGGCCGCGTCCACGGCGACCACCTCCAGGTAGGCGTTGCGGAACGGGGCGCCGGTGGGGAAGCCGTGGGGGAGGCGGTTGTGGAGGGAGACGTTTGCGGTCACGCCGTCACTGCCCTCGCTCGCCGTCACCGTCAGGGTGACGCCGCGCCGCACCATGGCCGCGCTGTGGCCACCGAGCATGGAGTGGTCGGTGATCCCGCCCACCACCGGCATGTGGCACGACTGGCAGGTGACCGAGGTCGCGGCGGCAGCATACTCGTCGCCGGTACGGCACAGGGGGACGCCCCGGGCGTTGTTGCGGCGGTCGTGGCAACCCATACAGACGCCGTTGCCGGTGAGGAGGGCGCCGTTCGCCGCCAGGGGAAAGGGGTGCTTCT
>JASFUG010000353.1:0-3574 GCA_050050395.1 Nitrospirota bacterium | reverse complement strand
CGGGCGGAATTTCTTTCGTGCCAACTTGAAGAGTGGCGCAGTCGACGTGGTGGCGATCAATGATCTGACCGACGCCTCGACCCTGGCGCACCTTCTCAAATACGACTCGGTGCACGGCACCCTCGACGCCGACGTGAAGGCGGAGGGGGACGAGCTGATCGTGAATGGCAAGCGGGTCAAGGTCCTGGCCGTGAAGGACCCGGCCAAGCTGCCATGGAAGGACCTGGGTGTGGCGGTGGTGGTCGAGTGCACGGGCCTTTTCCGCAAGCACGACCAGGCGCAGGCCCACATCGACGCGGGGGCCAAGAAGGTGTTGATCTCGGCACCGTCACCGGACCCGGATGCGACATTCGTCATCGGCGTCAATGACGAGACCTACGATCCGGCGAATCATCACATCATGTCCAACGCTTCGTGCACCACCAACTGTCTGGCACCCGTTGCCAAGGTGCTCAAGGAGGCGTTCGGTTTCAAGAAGGGTCTGATGACCACGATCCACTCCTACACCAACGATCAGCGCATCCTCGACCTTCCCCACAAGGACCTGCGGCGCGCGCGCGCGGCGAGCATGAGCATGATCCCCACCACGACCGGAGCCGCGCGTGCGGTTTCCTTGGTGCTGCCCGAGCTGAAGGGAAAGCTCGACGGCATGGCGATGCGGGTGCCGACGCCAAACGTCTCGCTGGTGGATCTCACCTGCGAGGTCGAGCGCGAGGTCACCAAGGAAGAGGTCAACGCCGCACTGCGTGCCGCCGCCGATGGGCCGCTGAAGGGGATCCTCGGCTATAGCGAGGACCCCTTGGTCTCCACGGACTTCAATGGCGACTCCCGTTCGTCGATTGTCGACGGGCTGTGCACCAACGTCACCGGTGGGACGATGGTGAAGGTGCTCTCCTGGTACGACAACGAGTGGGGCTACTCGGTGCGTCTGCTGGATCTCGCCAAGCGGGTAGGCGAGCAACTGTAGCTGCGTTTGCCTGCTCGACGACGGACGCCCGCAGGGGCGTCTTCATGTGGTGAGGGATGAGGCATGCGACAGCGCACCATTGACCAGGTTGAGTTACGAGACAAACGGGTATTCATCCGGTGTGACTTCAACGTACCGCTCAACGAGGACGGGACGATCGCCGACGACGCCCGTATCCAGGGCGCACTCCCAACGATCAAGTACGCCTTGGAGCAGGGCGCGAAGGTCGTTCTCGCCTCACACTTGGGAAGCCCAAAGGTCGAGCGCGACCCGAGCAAGAGCTTGGCCCCGGTAGCACAGCGGCTCACTGAGCTACTCGGCATGGACGTGCCGCTGGCGCCCGACTGCATCGGTGATCGGACGGAGAAGATGGTCGACGCAGTGCAATCAGGGCATGCGCTGTTGTTGGAGAATCTCCGCTATCACCCGGGCGAAAAGAAGAACGATCCCGATTTCGCACGAGCCCTCGCGCGTGGCGTGGACGTCTATGTCAACAATGCCTTCGGTACCTCTCACCGGCAGCACGCCTCGATGTACGGGATTGCGGCGCACTGCCCGGTACGAGTCGCGGGATTCCTGGTGCGTGACGAGGTCGACTACTTCCAAGGGGTAGTGGAGTCGCCGCAGCGGCCGTTCGTCGCCATCGTCGGGGGTGCGAAGGTCTCCTCGAAGATCGGCGTGCTCGAACACCTGGTGGACAAGGTCGACGCCTTCCTGATCGGCGGGGGGATGATGTTCACCTTCCTCGCGGCCCAGGGCATCGAGGTGGGCAAGTCCCTCCTCGAGGCAGAGATGATCGATACGGCCAAGGTGATCATGGCCAAGGCCCAGGCAAAGGGAGTCGGATTTCACCTGCCGGTAGACTGCGTCATCGCGGACCGGCTGGCAGACGACGCCGACGTCGCGATCGTTGAGGTCGGAGCGATTCCGGCGGATCGCATGGGTCTGGACATCGGGCCCGCGACCGTGCAGGCCTTCGCGCAGGTCTTGGAGGGCGCGGCGCTGGTTGTTTGGAATGGTCCCGTCGGCGCGTACGAATACTTCGCGTTCCGCTCCGGTACCGCACACATCGCCCACATCCTCGGGGCTTCCTCGGCGACCACGATCATCGGTGGGGGGGACACGGCGGATGCGGTGAAGCGGGTTGAGGAGGCCGACAAGATGTCCTTCATTTCCACGGGCGGCGGCGCCTCGCTAGAGCTGCTGGAGGGTAAGGTACTACCGGCGGTGCAGGTACTGGACGTCGCTTGACGGGGTGCTCGGGTTTTCCGGGTTGCTACGTACCCCGTGGCACGAGCTTCCCTAGTTGCCGTCTCGCTGAAGCTGGTCCCGGCGTACAAGTGAATTTGAGAGGATTGCCCGATGCGTCCCACGATCATTGCTGGTAACTGGAAACTGCACTGCACTCTCGATGAGGCGGAGACTCTTGCACGCGGCGTCCTCGCGGCGGCCGAGACCGCGTCACACAGGGAAGTCTTGCTGTGCCCGCCATTCACGGCCCTCGAGCGAGTCGGGAGAGTCGTCGGCGCTGGACCCAACAATCTTCGTCTCGGAGGGCAGGACCTCTATTGGGAGGAGCGTGGTGCATACACGGGTGAGATCTCGGCGGGGCTCCTTGCGGACTGCGGTTGTAGCCACGTGCTGATCGGGCACTCGGAACGCCGGCACGTCTTCGGGGAGCAAGACGACGAGAGCGGCCGCAAAGTGGCCGCCGCAGTACACGGCGATCTGGTGCCCGTACTGTGCGTGGGCGAGAAGCTCGAAGAGCGTCGGGCGGGGGAGACCCGACGCGTGGTGGAGCGACAGCTCGCGAGTGGTCTGGCTCACTGGCAGGCAGATGGCGCCGCGCCCGTCGTCATTGCCTACGAGCCAGTCTGGGCGATCGGTACTGGCGAGACAGCGACCACGGAACAGGCCCAGGAGACGCATGCGACGATCCGCGCCTGGCTCAGTGGCCGGTTCGGGAACGCGGTCGGTGCGGCGACGCCGATTCTCTATGGGGGGTCCGTCAAGGACACGAACGCCGCCGAACTCCTTGCTGGGCCCGATATCGACGGGGTCCTGGTAGGTGGCGCCTCGTTGGATCCGGCGGTATTTTCGCGGATCATCGTCGCCGGGTTGTAAGCCGGCGGGTACGCGACACGAGTCGAAAGGCGACGGGTCGGCCGGCTAGCGGCGGCGCGTCTCTTTCATCTCGTCGACGATCTTCTCGGCGATCTCGGCGCTCGGTCGTTCGTAGGAGCCGTCCTCGACGGCGGCCTTGAGAGGGGCGACCTTCTCGGCTCGGATATCCGGAGCGGAAGTGGCTAGGTCCATGGCCTCCTGAACCTCCCGCGCGTGGACGGAGATCTCCACGTGGTCGGAGTGGGCACCGCTCTTCGCGCTCGCCTGCCCGGCGCCCGCCTTACCCGTTTTGCCACCCTTGGTCGGGCCAGTGGTGCTGCCGGTGCGAATCTTCTTGTTGTTTGCCGGGCCGATCTTCATGGCTGTTCTCCGGAAATCCTCTGCTCCCTGTTTCGGCCGGGCCGCGCGCCAGCTTGAGTCACGGGCAATGACTCAGCCATGGACCCACATTCCCCGGCCGATCAGCGATCCGATGGAGCTTCA
>JASFUG010000352.1:0-3584 GCA_050050395.1 Nitrospirota bacterium | reverse complement strand
GGATGCCCTGCCGGCCAGCATCTCCGCCACGATCTCCGCGGCGCGCTTGGAGGCGCCGCCGCGGTCGAGGTCGCTGACCACGGCATCGATCTCCGCAACCTGACGCGCCGCGATGGCCGGGTCGGTGAGCACCGGGAGACTGGAGGCGAGGAGGCGCTCGGGCGTGACGTTCTCCTGAATCAGCTCCGGGACCACCTCGCGGCGGCCGAGGATGTTGACCATGCCGAGGTGAGGAATGGTGACGACCCGCTTGGCGATGGCGGCGGTGAGCCACCCGGCCTTGTAGAGGATCACCATGGGCCGGCGCAGCAGCGCCACCTCCAGGGAAGCGGTGCCGGAGGCGACCCACACCAGGTCGCTGGCGGCCACCGCGTCGTGAATCCGGCCCGCGATGAGGGCGGCCGGGCCAGGGAGCTGGACGAGGATGTCATCCACTAGCGCCGGCGCGATGGTCGGGGCCCGGGAGAGGAGGTACTGGCAATCGGGCAGGTCGCGCTGCAGCCGCCGCGCCGTCTCGACGAACACCGGCAGCAGGTAGGCGACCTCGTGGCGACGGCTCCCGGGCAGGAGGGCGATGGTCGGCTTGTCCGGGTCCAGGCCGTACTCGGCGAGGGTTGCCGCGCGCGTGCGATTGACCCGCACCTCGTCGGCCAGGGGGTGGCCGATGTAGTCCACCGCCAGACCGGTACCGGCGTAGAGCTCGGGTTCGAAGGGCAAGATGCACATCAGCCGGTCGACCAGTCGCGCGATCTTGGGGATGCGGCCCCGCTTCCACGCCCACACCTGGGGTGAGACGTAGTACAGGATCGGGATACCAAGCCGGTGCAGCGGCCTGGCCAGGCGCAGGTTGAAGTCGGGCGAGTCGATGAGCACCGCCAGGTCCGGCTTGCGCGCGCGGGCGGCGTCCACCAGGTCGTAGAAGATGCGGCGCAGGCGCGGATAGGAGCGGATCACGTCGGCCAGGCCGAGGACCGACATCTCGCGCACGTGGTGGATCAGCTCCATCCCGGCCGCGTCGAGGTGGTCCCCGCCACAACCGAACCAGCCGGCCCCCGGTACCGTGTCCCGGGCCGCCTCCACCAGGTGGCCACCGTGCAGATCGCCGGAGGCCTCGGCACAGACGAGGAGGATGTTTGGGGGAGAAGACATGGGAGCGGGAACGCTAACCACCAAGGCACGAAGGACACCGAGGGGCCACCAAGGGATGTTCTCGTCGGGACATGGTCAGTACGACAGCCCCACCGCCTCCGTTAGAAGGCGCATCAGCGGGCTCGCCCGGGTGAAGGTCTCCTCGACGTCGTCGAGAAAGGCGGGGCGCAGGACGCGCGACGGCGCCACGTCCTTGAGCACGAAGTGGCTCTTACGCTTCAAGTCCTCGATGTGGGGATGGTCCGCATCGATCCCCTTCGGGGGCCGCTTCAGGCTCTCCCCCTCGATGCCGCCGAAGTGGCTCGACAGCTCAGGATCCTCGATCACCCGTGACCACGCTTCCGGCCGCGCGACGATCGCTGCGCGCATCTGCTCCAGGGCCGGCTGCGCCGGCTTCCATGCGCCGGCGCCGACGAAGACCCGGCCCGGCTCCAGGTGGACATAGAACCCTGGCGCATGGACGTCCCGGCCGAGGACGTGGCGAAACTGGCAGCCGACGTTCTCCTTGTACGGGCGCTTGTCGTGGGAGAAGCGGGTGTCGCGAAAGATGCGGAACATCGAGCCACCGCTCTTCCGCGGGTCGGCCACGAACGACTTGGAGATGCGTGGCAGCACCTCCACCCCCACCGCCTCGATGAACCGCAGCACCGGCTCGACCACATCGGCCTCGTAGCGCCGCTTGTTGGCGCCGAACCACTCGCGGTTGTTGTTGCGCGCCAGCTCTTCGAGGAACGCGAAGAGCTCCTTCGGGAAACCACTGAATGACCGCGCCATCCGTATTCCTCCCAGCCTCGCAAGCCGCCCTGTCACCAGCTAACCACCAAGGCACAAAGAGCACCAAGGGACACCAAGGCGGTGCAGCCTCACCACAGCAAGGCCAACCAAACACCTCTTGGCGCCTTCTTGGTTCCCTTCGTGCCTTGGTGGTTCACGACTCTTTCTCGGCCTTGCCGTAGAGCTGCGCGATCTTCTCGACGATCGCCGTCGTCGAGGCACCCTCCACCACCGGCACCAGCTCCACGTGGCCGCCATCGGCTTCGACCAGCTCGTGGCCGACCACCGCCTCGCGGGTGTAGTCGCCGCCCTTCACCAGCACGTGCGGTCGGATCGCCTCGATCAGGTCGATCGGCGTATCGGCGTCGAACACGGCGACGTAGTCGACACACGCCAGCGCCGCCAGCACGTGCGCCCGGTCCGCCTCGCCGATCAGCGGCCGCTGCTGACCCTTGAGGCGACGTACCGAGGCGTCGGAGTTGAGGCCGAGGATCAGGCAGTCACCGAAGGCGCGGGCCTTCTGCAGGTAGCGAATATGTCCCACGTGCAGGAGGTCGAAGCAGCCGTTGGTGAACACCACCCGCTTACCCGCGGCGCGCAGGCGCGCGGCGACGGTGGCTGCCTCCTTGGCCGACACCATCTTGCGGGCCGCTGGATCGCCCTCGTGGCCCTCGGCGAAGGCGCGGATCTCGACCCGTGTGGCAGTGGCCGTGCCCACCTTGCCCACCACCACGCCGGCGGCCATGTTCGCGACCTCCGCCGCCTCGGCGATGTCGATGCCGGCGGCCATGCCGGCCGCAAGGGTCGCCACCACCGTATCTCCCGCACCCGTGACGTCGAACACCTCACGGGCGCGCGTGGGCAGACGTTTAGGCTCCACGCCGCGGCGATACAGGGCCATGCCCTCCTGGCTGAGGGTGATGAGCATGGCATCGGCACCGGTGATCTCCAACAACCGCTCACCGGCCGCGTCGAGCTCGGCGTCGTCGGTCAGCGCCAGGCCGGTCGCCAGGCCGGCCTCCTTCCGGTTCGGGGTGAGGAGAGTCACGCCCTGGTAGCGACGGTAGTCGACACCCTTGGGATCACCGATCACGTGGACCCCTGCCTTGCGCGCGGCACCGATCAGCGAAGCGAGCACGCGGTCCGTAAGCACCCCCTTCCCGTAGTCGGAGAGGATCACGGCGCCACAGGTGCCGAGACAACGTGCCACCGCGGCGAGCAAATCCGCCTCGGACCGCGGGCCGATCGGGCGGCGGTGCTCGCGGTCGATCCGCACGATCTGCTGGTTGCGCGCGATGACCCGGGTCTTCACCGTGGTCGGGCGCTCCGGGTCCTCGACCAGGGAACGAACGTCCGCTCCGAGGGCGGTGAGATCGGCACGCATCGCGCGCCCTGCCGGATCGGATCCCACCACCGACGCGATCCCCACCTGGCAGCCGAGGGCCACCAGGTTCGCCACCACGTTACCCGAGCCACCGAGGGTGGTGTTGCGCGCCCGCTGGTCGAACACCGGCACCGGCGCCTCGGGCGAGATGCGGTCGATCTCTCCCCACAGGAACTCGTCGAGCATCACGTCGCCCACGACCAGGACCCGGGCGGTGGATAGGCGGTCGAGGAGGGAGAGGTCCCTGGGGGAAGTAGAAAGTAGAACGTAGAAAGTG
>JASFUG010000351.1:0-3588 GCA_050050395.1 Nitrospirota bacterium | reverse complement strand
GTATCGCTGGATGCCGTGCGCCCCGGCGACCGGCTGCGCGTCCGGCCCGGGGAGAAGGTGCCGGTCGACGGTTTGGTGCTGGAAGGGGCGAGCTCGGTGGACGAGTCGATGGTCACCGGCGAGCCGATCCCGGTGGCCAAGCACGCGGGCGATCGGGTGATCGGCGCGACCATCAACGCCACCGGCGGCTTCGTCATGCGCGCGGAGAAGGTCGGCGGCGAGACCCTGCTGTCGCGGATCGTGGCGATGGTCGCCGAGGCGCAGCGCAGCCGCGCGCCGATCCAGGGGCTCGCCGACGCGGTGGCCGGGTACTTCGTCCCGGCGGTGGTCCTCGTCGCGATCCTCACCTTCGTGGTCTGGTTCATTGTCGGGCCGCAGCCGCGCGCGGCCCACGCCCTGGTCAACGCGGTCGCGGTGCTGATCATCGCCTGCCCGTGTGCCCTCGGTCTCGCGACCCCCATGTCGATCATGGTGGCGACGGGCAAGGGCGCCACTCTGGGGATCCTGTTCCGCAATGCCGAGGCGATCGAGGTGCTACGCACGGTCGATACCCTGGTGGTGGACAAGACCGGCACCCTCACCGAGGGGAAGCCGAAGCTGGTCGGCGTGGACACGGCGAACGGCTTCGAAGAGGGGGACCTGTTGCGTCTCGCCGCGAGCCTCGAGCGTGGCAGCGAGCATCCCCTGGCCGCCGCCATCGTCGCGGGTGCCGAGGAGCGTGGGGTGAAGCCGGTCCCGGTGGACGATTTTCAGTCCATCACCGGCAAGGGCGTCGCGGGGCGCGTCGACGGTGGCGAGGTGGTGCTGGGCAACCGTTCTCTCCTCGATTCCCGCGGGATGGACGCGGGCGAGCTTGCCGCCGCCGCGGAGGCGCGGCGGCGCGACGGTGAGACCGTGATGTTCGTCGCCGTCGACGGCAAGATCGCAGGGCTGTTGGGTGTGGCCGATCCCATCAAGGACAGCACGCCGGACGCCATCCGCCACCTGCACGACGAAGATATCCGCATCGTGATGCTCACCGGCGACAGCCGGACCACCGCCGAGGCGGTCGCCCGCAGGCTGGGGCTGGATGAGGTCATCGCGGAGGTCCTGCCCGACCAGAAGGCGGACGTGGTCAAACGGCTCCAGGGCGAGGGGCACATCGTGGCCATGGCCGGCGACGGCCTCAACGACGCTCCGGCCCTCGCCGAGGCGCAGGTCGGCATCGCCATGGGGACCGGCACCGACGTGGCCATGGAGAGCGCCGGAGTGACCCTCGTCAAGGGCGACCTGCGCGCCATCGCCCGGGCGCGGCGCCTGAGCCGGCGGACCATGGCGAACATCAAGCAGAACCTGTTCTTCGCCTTCGTCTACAACTCCGCCGGGGTACCCATCGCCGGGGGCATCCTCTACCCGTTCTTCGGCCTGCTGCTGAGCCCGGTGATCGCCGCCGCGGCGATGAGCCTCAGCTCGGTGTCGGTGGTGGGCAACGCTTTACGCCTGCGGCGTGCCACGGTGTGATCGGTCTACAGACCGAGGCATGGCCTTGGAAGGCTACGAGGCGTTGCGATTCGATCGATCGGGAGGCAAGGTCGTACCGCAAACAGCCGGTGGAGTTGCCCCTCGCCGGCCGGGCCACCCGAGGCGGGCATTGACGACAAGACGCCGGCCTCTGCCCGCCGTCACCCATCCAGGGCCATGCGCCGCCGGAAGAGGTCGTAGGCGATGGGCTCGCGGTTTTCGTAGCCGATACGGCGGCGGCGTGCCTCGTCGAGGAGGTGGTAGCGGATGGCCACCTCCAGGGTTGCCGGCGGGTGGTCGCCCCCGGTGGCGAAGGTGAAGGAGTAGGTGCGCGGCGCATGGCGCGGCAGGCGGGTGTCCCACAGATCGACGATGAAGGGGCGCCAGAGGATGGCGCGGCGCAGGCGGTGGTCCTCCGCCTGCAACAGGTTCCCGCGCGGGTCGAGGAGGCGGAAGGCTACCATGAGGTGGCGGTCCGGGGTGCCGGTGGGGAGGTAGTGGGCGGCGCCGGTGTTGGTGAGGGTGAGGGTGAAGCGGCGCCGGCCGGCCGGCTGCTGTACCTCCGCGAGATCGACGGCCAGGGCCGCGCGCACCATCTCCGGATCGTGGCCGCCGCGCCAGAGGTGGCGGTGGCCGGACCGCACCGGCATGCCGTCGGCCGCCGGCCGCTCCACCGCCGGCATGTGGCAGGAGACGCAGTCCGGCGTCTCACCGGTGACCCGGATTTCGGCCACCGTGCCGCAGGGCGGGAAGTGCAAGAAGGTGTCCCACCGCGCACCGCTCACCACGTGGCAGCGCACGCACGCCTGATTGGGATCCGCCCTCTGCACCGTGGGATGGGGCGCGTCCGTATCCCCGAACGGGCCGGCGATTGCCCGGTCCCGCAAATGGCAGGCCAGGCAGGTCACCCCTTCGTGTTGGAGCCTCGGGTCAAAGCCGGGGTTGGGGACCAGGATCGGGTGCCACCGCGCCTGGTCGCGGAAGCCGGTGACGAGCTGCTCCTGCTGGTCCGCCAGCGGGATGTGGCAGTTGAGGCAGATCTGCTGGTCGCCGTCGAAGTGCATGTCCACCTGGTAGTACGGGTCGTCCCACGCCCGGCGGTGGATCGAGGTCTGCCACTCGGCGTAGATCTCGGAGTGGCAGGCGGCGCACTCGGTGGCGGACTGGCTCGCCAGCGGCTGGGGCAGCGCGACCACCGTGATAGGCCGGGCGAAGCGGTCCGAGACCACGAAGATGTTCATCGGCCGGACCATTCGCCAGGCGAGGAAGAGGAGGGCGGCGGCGAGCAACCCCCAGCCGACGAGGCGCCGCGGCCGGTGCTCTCTGGTGGGTCTCTCCATGGGCGCGCTCCGGGCGATCGGGGGGCGGCTTACGGCCTGCCGGCGAGCAGCGTGTCGAGTCGCCCCTCCCGCTCCAAGGCGTAGAGATCATCGCAGCCACCGACGGCGACGCCGCCGATGAAGATCTGGGACACGGAGCGCCGTCCCCCGGCCCGCTCCACCATCTGCTCCCGCAGGGCCGAATCGCCGTCCACGTGGACCTCCGTGAAGGTCACCCCCTTGCTGCGCAACCCCTCCAGGGGGCGGGAGATCTGGGCGGCCGTGCGTCCCCTGACCATCAGCCGCAACAGGGACGGGGCGAAGAGGTGGTTCGCCTCCCGATCCACCAGGACCACGCGGTGGCGGCGGGTTAGTCGCCGACGCAGGCGCACAGCGGTGAGCAGCCCCCCGACACCGCCGCCGAGGACGAGGATGGTGCGGGGAGTTGTCATCGCGTTACATCCTCCATCAGAAGACCAGGACGCGGTCGGCTCACTGGGTCCAGTCGGTGAGCTCGTCGAGGGTGGAGCGGTGGGTATCCGCGGCCAGCTCCGGCTCGGTGATGCCACGCGGGTCCATGCACGTCCCGCACACGCCAACCTCCACGCCGCGCCGGGTGACCGAGCGCAGCATCAGCTCCGGGTTGTAGTAGCCCTGGGGCACCTTCTGGCCCCGCCTTGGCGCACGCCGCGGCGTCGCCCATGAGGAAGACGCGGACCTCTTCGCCGTCGCGCCGGACGAGGGCGCCGGCGAGGCGCAGGGCGTTGTA
>JASFUG010000350.1:0-3609 GCA_050050395.1 Nitrospirota bacterium | reverse complement strand
GGCAACTGACGTCAGGTTTGTCACGTAAGTCATGACCGTATTGACAGGGTTTGCACCCATGGAAGCGCAGCGCCATCGCCTGTGTGGCCCCACGATCGCAACGATCGCCCGTTCAAGACAATGCGATGGTTCAATCCACGGGGTGATTTGAGAGATTCACCGGAGGCCGACACCCACGGTCTTCCCGAACGGTTCGATCAGCAATTTCGATGCCGCCCTGTAACAACCTGACAGACCGACACCGGCGCGAGGATGACCGGAGGGCGCTCTCACTTTGAGACGGCCCGATCCGCGAGATCCATCGCAGGACGGACGCGCGATGGGCGCAAAGAGGCCAGCCGGAATGTCGCCGACGGTGGCGCCGCCGGAGCCACTCGCCTCTCAGCCGCTACGGAAGCTCTTCTTGATCCCGTGGAGCTGGAGCTTGTTGTAGAGGGTGCGCCGGTTGATGCCGAGGATCGCGGCCGCCTTGATCTGGTTGCCCTGGCACTGGGTCAGGACCTCGATCAGGTAGGCTTTCTCGGCCTCCCCGACGACCTCCGCAAGGGTGGGCATCCGGTCGGCCGCCAGGGACTCCTGCGGCAGGAGCTGGGCGAGGGAGGGGCGTCCGGCCGGGATCGGATCGATCTCGTCGGTGTCCGCCAGTACCGCGGCGCGGGTGACCGCGTTCTGCAGCTCGCGCACGTTGCCCGGCCATGGGTGATCCACCATGCGCGCCATGGCACCCGGCGAGAAGCGCAACCGCCCGTTGCCGACTTCCTTGCGTGCGGCCTCCAGGAAGTGCTCGGCCAGGAGCGGTATGTCGCCGCGTCGCTCGCGCAACGGTGGTACGTGCACCGGCAGGATCTCCAGTCGATAGTAGAGGTCCTCGCGGAACTCGCCCGCGGCAATCGCCTCGCGCAGATCACGGTGGGTCGCGGTCAGGATCCGGACATCGACCGGTCGTGGCTCGTGGCTGCCCACCGGGGTGATCTCACGCTCCTGCAGGGCGCGCAGGATCTTTACCTGTAACGTGGGGGCCAGGTCGCCGATCTCGTCCAGGAACAAGGTGCCACGGTCCGCGGCCACCAGCAGGCCTTCGCGCGGTGCATCTGCGCCCGTGAATGCCCCTTTGACGTACCCGAACAACTCGCTCTCCAGCAAGGCTTCGGGCACGGCTCCACAGTTGAGGGTGAGAAACGGTCCCTGGGCACGGCGGCTCTCCCGATGAATTGCGCGCGCCACCAGCTCTTTGCCGGTGCCACTCTCACCGGTGATCAGGACCGTACAGTCCGCGGCGGCAGCCTTGTCGATCCGCGCCAGGAGGGCGTGGATGACGTCACTGCCGCCGATGATGCCATGGGGCACCTCCCGATGTTGCAGACGTCGTCTGAGGTGCTCGTTCTCCTGCGCGAGGCGGCTGCGGTCGATGGCCCCCTCCACCGCTGCCAGGAGTTCCTCCTCGGTAAACGGCTTGGGGATGAAGGCACGCACGCCTCGGGTGAATGCTTCGGACTCCTGCTGGCTGGAGCCGTGGGCGGTCATCATCGCCACCGGCAAGCCGGGATGGTCCCGTTGCACGTGGGCCAGGAGGTCGAGCCCGCTCATTCCCGGCATTCGCAGGTCGGTGAGCACCAGGTCGAAGTGGCGCCCCTCCGCAAGGGTCTGAACCGCATCCTGCGCAGTCGATGCCACTTGCACCTGGTAGC
Organism: Nitrospirota bacterium; assembly: GCA_050050395.1. Lineage (GTDB taxonomy): Bacteria > CG2-30-53-67 > CG2-30-53-67 > CG2-30-70-394 > CG2-30-70-394 > DASWHD01. Next base: position 1,921 of record JASFUG010000350.1, on the reverse strand, counting down.
CCGCGTCCTCCAGCAAGATCCGACACGCCTGGCGAGCGGCGGCGTCATCCTCGACCACGAGGATCGCATTCGCCGGCGAGCTCATCTCTCCCATCGTCTCCTCGGTCGTCGACACAGCCGGCGCGGCCGCGGATCGTGACCGCCTCCCGGCCTCCGCCGAGTCACTCGCCACCGCCTATGCGCCTTACACCCGTCGCCATGGTAGCGCCCGACTCCTTCCTCCTGGAAGCTGGCCGCCGGGGCACCGGGAGGCGCACCTGGAACGCCGTGTGGCCGGCTGCGCCGTCTACCAGGGTGAGGCTCCCGCCGTGGTCCCTGGCGATGCGGTAGCCGATCGCGAGACCAAGGCCGGTTCCCTCCTGCCCCTTGGTGGTCACGAACGGCTCGAACAGGTGGTCGTGGATTTCGTCCGCGATCCCGGCACCATTGTCCCCCACCTCGATCTCCACTTCCCCGGCGGCCCGGTCATGATACGTCCGTACCCACACCTGCCCATCGGGACCGGCGGCCTCCAGGGCATTGTCCAGCAGGTTCACCAACAGACGGGTCAGCGCGGTGGCATCGCCTACCAGCTCGGGCAACTCCCCCTCGGTACGCAGCTCGATCCGCGGGTCGTCTCCCACCTGGCGCAGTGCATCGATCACCACCGCGGCCACTCGCACCGGGTGCGGCTCGGGCCGCTCGCTACGGGCGAACGCCAGTAGGCGACTCACCAGCCCCTGGACGTAGACCGCCGAGTCGAGGACGAGCTGCAGCTGTTCACGATGGCGACTACCCTCCGGACTCCCCTTGAGCAGCCGTCGGGTGAGGTTCGCGATGGTGGTCGCCGGGGTGGCGAGGTCGTGGGCAACCTCGGCGGCCACCTGACCGACGGCAGTGAGACGTTCATGCTGCACCAGCTGCTGCTGGGCGGCGCGGAGGCGCTCGAGCATGCGGTTGAACGTGACGGAGAGGGTGCCGATCTCATCGCCGGTCGCCACGGGCAAGGTGGCGGTCAGCTCGCCCCTGCGCTCGATGGCGCGTGCGGCCCGGGTCATCACCTCCAGGGGCCGGGCGAGCCCACGGGAGAGGAGCGCCGCAATCCCGAGCGAGGCAAGGGCCGCGACCAGGCCCACCGCGAACAGCACGTGCCGGGTCCCCTGCAGCGGGGCCAGTGTCGCTTCGATAGGCTCCGCGACCGCCAGCACCCAGCGAAACCCGGCGAAGTCACGAAACCCACCGCTGCGCGCAAATCCCACGACCTCCTGACCACCGTCTGGCCCCCTCTCCACCCGCCAGGCCGCCCCATCAGGCGGCGCCTTCCATGAGGATGCCTCCCACAAGCGAACCCGCGGCGTATGGCCGAGGCGCACCAGACGGTCGTGGACGTCAGCGAGCACCGCGGCAATCACGGCGGGATCCACCTCCACCACCAGGACACCGATGGGATCCCGTAGCCCGACCCGCGAGTGTACCGGTGCCGCCATCCGCACCAGTGGTCCCGCCACGTCCGGAGAGAAGTCGGCGGCAAGATAGACCTGCGCGCCGGCCATCACGCCGGTGAACCACGCGGCGTTGGCCTCGTTGTGCCTGTGCGGCTCCGGCGAGCCGTCGGCCACGATGTTGCCCCGTGCGTCGAGGCAATAGATGGCCGAGTAGACCCCGTACTCCATGCGCAGCCCGCGGAGGGTATCCGCCACCCGCTTGTCGATGTCATCGACCAGGATATCGTCCATCACCTCCAGCCCGGCCCACGAGAGGAGGTTGCGGTAACGTTCGAAGAGCAGTCGATCGAGCTTGTCCACGGCGCCGGCCGCAGCATCGGCATGTGCCAGCCCTTCACGCTCGATCTGCCGGCCCGCCTCGAGGCCGTACTCGACCCCGAGAAGAACGACCACCGGCAACACCGCGATCGTTAACAGGGCCAGCGTGAGCTTGCGTC
>JASFUG010000349.1:0-3618 GCA_050050395.1 Nitrospirota bacterium | reverse complement strand
GCCTCTCCACCAGCCTGCCGGTCGATGTCCAGGTCGCCATGGTGCGGACCATTCCCGGGCTGGAGGAGGCGGAGATCATGCGGCCGGGCTACGCGGTCGAGTACGACTTCGTGCCGCCGACGGAGCTGCATCGCTCCCTGGCGACCAAGCGTGTGGCGGGGCTCTTCTTTGCGGGGCAGATCAACGGTACCTCAGGCTACGAAGAGGCGGCCTCCCAGGGGATCGTCGCCGGTATCAACGCGGTACGGCACGTACGCGGCGAAACACCCGTGATCGTTGCACGTGACCAGGGATACATCGGGGTCCTGATCGACGATCTGGTGACGAAGGGGACCGCCGAGCCATACCGCATGTTCACCTCCCGTGCCGAGTACCGTCTCCTGCTGCGCCACGACAACGCGGATCAACGGTTCACGCCCCTCGGTCACGCCCTCGGCCTGGTCGACGACCAAGGATACGATACCTTCCGTGAGTGCCAGGCATGGCTGGATGCGGAGGTTCGGCGCCTTGGGTCCACGCGTGTTGTCCCTGGCCCGGCGGTCAACGATCATCTCGCGGCGGTGGGCTGCGCGCCACTCGCCCGCGCGACCACGCTCGCGGAGCTGCTGAAGCGCCCCGGACTAAACTACGCGGCCGTCGCGCCGGTGGATCCGGAACGGCCGGATTCCGCCGGCGATCTCGGCGAACGGGCGGCTATCGCCATAAAGTATCAGGGATATATCGATCGTCAGGCGCGGGCCGTGGATCGGATGAGGCGCCTGGAAGGGGTGGAGATCCCCTCCGAGGTTGACTTCGACGACATCGGCGGCCTGTCCACGGAGGTGCGGCAGAAGCTCGCCACCGTGCGGCCGCGTACGGTCGGGCAGGCGGGTCGCATCGCCGGTGTCACCCCGGCGGCCATCTCCCTCTTGTTGGTCTATCTGCGGGGCCGCGGCGTCGCGACCGCGGCCGGCTAGAATCGCAGCACCCGCCGCCGGATCGCCGGGGGAGCCCAGTGGACGACAGCCACGATCGCGCCATCCGCGCCCAGCTCTACCGCGCCGTGACGGCGGCCGGTCAGCCGCCGACGCCCGAGGTGATTGAACGGCTGGCGGTCTACGTGCAGGAGCTTCACCGGTGGAGCCGGCGGATGAGTCTGACCACCCTGGATCCGGCCGGGATCGTGGCGCGCCTGGTGCGCCCCTCTCTCGCCCTCGCCGCGCTGCCTGTCTACCGGGCCTCGTCGGCGGTTGCCGATCTGGGCAGCGGTGGCGGCGTTCCCGGCGTGCCGCTCCAGATCATCGCGCCGCGGCCGCGCCTGGTGCTCATCGAGGCACGCCACAAGCGCGCGACCTTCCTACGCCACACCGTGCGCGCCTGCCGGCTGTCGGGCGTCGAGGTCATAACGGGGCGCGCCGAAGCCGTCGTCTGGCCCCGGGAGCGGCGGGTCGACCTGGTGGTGTGCCGGGCGGTGGCTCCCGCTCCGACCGTGCTCCCGTGGTGTATGGGCCTGGTGCGGGTAGGAGGCACGGTGGTGATCACCGGTGGGGTCGAGGCCGCCCCCCCGGCGAACCTCCCGGCCGGCTGGGAGGGGCCGGCGGTGGCCACTCGGGGGGTGGGAGCGCCCCATCTCTACCGACGATGTTCCACGTGAAACAATCGCTCTAGTATCCGGGCGGCGATCCGCGCTAGGCTTTTTCCTCGGTGAAGCGCAGGCGGCGACGCTCGGCCAGGTTCCGGTCCTCGTCCCGGGTTTCGTGCCTATCCATCTGTCATCCATAGCTCACTGGACCGGCTTTCATGGCTCGTTCTATCGCCGTCGCGAACCAGAAGGGGGGCGTGGGGAAGACCACGACCACCGTCAATCTCGCGGCCGCCCTGGCGGCGACCGAGCGCCGCGTCCTGGTAGTGGATGCCGATCCGCAGGCCAATACGACTGGCGGGCTGGGGCAGCGCTCTCCGGAGCCGAGGCCGGGCCTCTACGATGCCATGCTGGATGGATCGGATCTGCGCGAGGTCGTGGTCCACACCTCGTTTCCGCACCTCGACCTGGTTCCGTCCGACATCGGTCTGAGCGGCGCGGAGATCGAGCTGGTGGGCCGGGCCGAGCGCGAGTTCGCGCTACGGCGCGCCTTGGCGCCGGCGCGCGAGGGATACGACTTCATCCTCATCGACTGCCCACCGTCCCTCGGTCTGATCACGGTGAACGCCCTCACGGCCGCCGATGCGGTGCTGATCCCACTGCAATGTGAGTACTACGCCCTGGAGGGATTGAGCCTGATCACCAACACGGTGCAGCTCATCCAGCGCAGCCTCAACCCCGGGCTCACCATCGAGGGCCTGTTACTGACCATGTTCGACGGTCGGAACAATCTATCAAATCAAGTTGTTAAAGACGTGAAAGAACATTTCCGTGGGGTCGTCTTCGAGACCGTCGTGCCGCGAAACGTGCGCCTGTCCGAGGCGCCGAGCCACGGTTTGCCGATCCTCCAGTACGACATCCGCTCCAAGGGGGCCCAGGCCTACATGAGCCTCGCCTGTGAGGTCCTGGCGAAATATCCGGGCCGTTCGCCACGGCCACTGCAGGAGGTCTCTCCATGACCCGCAAGGCCCTCGGCCGTGGCCTCGGCGCGTTGATTCCCGCCGCCCCGGCCGTGCCCCAGGAGGTGGCCACCAGCGCGGCCGGTGACGACGACGCACGGCGCCTCCATACGGTGGCCATCGACGACCTCGTCCCGAACCGGCAGCAGCCCCGGCGGGACTTTCAGGCGGAGGCGCTGGACGGTCTCGTGGCGAGCATCCGCAACCACGGGGTCTTGCTACCCCTGGTAGTGCGGCGCATGGGCCGCCAGTTCGAGATCGTCGCCGGTGAGCGGCGCTGGCGCGCGGCACAGCGCGCCGGTCTCAGCCACGTGCCGGCGGTGGTCCGGGAGGCGGACGATGCCACCAGTCTCGAACTCGCCCTGGTGGAGAACCTCCAGCGTCAGGACCTCAATCCGATCGAGGTGGCCCAGGCCTACGAGCAGCTCCAGATGGAGCGCCGCTGGACCCAGGAGGAGCTGGCCGAGCACGTGGGGATGAGCCGCCCGTCCGTGGCCAATCTCATGCGCCTGCTCAAGCTCCCGCGCCAGGTGCAGCAACAGGTCCGCGCCGGCGTCCTGGGCATGGGCCACGCCCGGGCGCTGCTCGGCCTGCCCACGGCCGCGCTCATGAGCAGGATCGGCGCCGAGGTGGAGGCGAAGGGGCTGTCGGTACGCCAGGCCGAGGAGCGGGTGCGCCGCGCCCGGCGCGACGAGGGCGGCGGCTCCGCGCCCCGTGCAACAGGGGACGGCTTCGGGCCCCAGCGCCGCCACCTGGAGGAGCAGCTCCGCACCCGGGTCGGCACACGGGTGCGCATCCAGGGCTCCACCACCCGCGGCCACATCGAGTTACATTACTTCTCCGCGGACGAGCTCGACGCCCTGATCGACCGCCTCGGCGGCCGGTGAGCCGCCGCTCCTCCGGCGATCTCGTGCCGCAGCTACTCCTCCGGCATCGCGATCACCGGCTCCTGGTCCGTCGGGGTAAGGGCGGCGAAGCGCTCCATTGCCGCCTGGCGTCTCGACCCCAGCGCGGCGGCGGCTCCAGGGATGGAGCGCC
>JASFUG010000348.1:0-3670 GCA_050050395.1 Nitrospirota bacterium | reverse complement strand
GCCCGGCGCTGGCGGGATCGTAGTGTCCGCCGGCAGCCAGACCACCCACCATCTTGCCGCCCTTCTCGCCCGGGCCGCAGCTCGGGTTCTGGTGCACGTGGAAGCCGTGCAGGCCGGGAGTGAGGCCGTGCAGGTTGGGGGTCAGGACGGTGCCATATGCGCTCGTGGACGCCGTGACCGTCCCGATCTCCGCACCGATACCGCTGCCGTCGACCGCGTGCATGGTGACGACCACCTCTTCCGCCCGCGCCACTCCCACGAAGCTCAGCGCGCACAACAGACCGAATAACAATGCCTTCATCCCAATCCTCCTCTATAGGTCGAGTTCCGACCGATCGTTTTTGTCGACGGCGATGGTGACGTTGCGCCTGGGTGGAGCGCAATGGTTCCACCGGGGTCGGCGACTGGGCCAGGGGGGATGTGCGTCGGCGAGTACAGGGAGAGTGGAGGCGCTTGAGTAGCGGTCCGACACGGACCGGGCCGGATGTCGTCGGTCGGTGTGTGGATAGGCGCCGCCGCGCGGGACCTCGTGTTGAACGCAGGGAGCTCGTCCTGAGTATCCTGGCAGCACCGTGGGCGGCTATGGGCTCCTGGTCAGATCCATCGAGGGATGCAGCCGCGGTGGTGCGGTGCTGGTGCTTGAACGGCGGAACCGCATTCACCGACGCTACCGGTGTCATGCGAACATCGCTTCTCACCCGGCGTGAGTTTCTCACCGTGGCCGGCGCGACGACACTCGCGGTCGCCTGCGTCAAGCGGTTACCGCGACGCCCGAAGATCGGTCTGGCCCTGGGTGGGGGGGGCGCCAAGGGGATCGCGCACGTCCTGATGCTGGAGGTCCTCGACGAGCTGGGAGTGCACCCTCACCGGATCACCGGCACCAGTGTCGGAGCCGTATTTGGGGTCATGTACGCCGCGGGGATGTCGAGCAAGTCCATCCACGATCTGGTCGATCGCCTGACCGTCTCCGGCGGGGAGACATGGAGCGATGCCCTGTTCGATAAGTCGATCTGGCGCTGGCTTGAGTTCCTTGATCCGACGGTGAGGCGAGGGGGCCTGATCGACGCCCAGCCGTTCCTCGATTTCCTCCACGAGGCGATCCAGGTGAGTGACTTTGCGGAGCTCAAGATTCCCTTCCAGGTCGTGGCGACCGACTTCTGGACGCGCCAAGCGGTGGTCTTCCAGAGCGGCGAGCTGCTGCCGGCGATTCAGGCCAGCATGGCTGTGCCCGGCCTCTTCCCACCGGTCGAATACCGGGGACAGGTGCTCGTGGACGGTGGCTTGGTCGATCCGTTGCCCTACGAGCTCTTGCTCCACGACTGTGACCTGACGATCGCGATCGACGTGTTAGGCGACCGCACCCCTGGCGACCAGTCGATTCCCTCCACCCTGGAGGTGATCTTCAACAGTTTCCAGATCATGGAGGCGGCGATCATGCGGGAGAAGTTGCGGCGCGAACGCCCCGACATCCTCATCCGGCCGCAGATCGAGAATGTGCGGGTGCTGGAGTTCTTCAAGACCGATGAGATCTTTGCCCAGTCCCGGCCGGCCCAGGCGCAGCTCCGTCGCGAGCTGCAGCGGTGGCTGCGATAGCCCGCGCTGACGAAGACGAGCCTGACACCCACGTGCGACTGCCGGTCCCTGCCCATCGGCGTCGTCCACACAAGGCAAGTGTCGCCGTGGCGACCCGACCCGCGCCCTCGACATCGCGCTACCCTACGGAGTATCAGGGTATCCGTCTTTCCCGATAAAACCCCTATGCCGAAACACCGCAGCTGGCTGGGATGGCTAGTGCTGGGATGGGTGGTGTGGCTCAATCTGTGTGAGGCCGCCACCTACCCACTGTTGCCCGACGATCGATCTCTGGTGGGGGAGGTGGAGGAGACCCACATCTTGTCGGGGGAGACCCTGCTGGATGTCGCGCGTCGTCACGATGTGGGACTGGACGAGCTGGAAGACGCCAATCCTGGCGTGGATCCCTGGCTGCCGGCGGTGGGCCAGCGCATCGTGATCCCCAGCCGGTACCTCTTGCCCAGGGCACCGCAGGACGGGATCGTGGTCAATCTCCCGGAGCGTCGCCTCTACTACTTCCCGCCCTCCGCATCCCAGGTGCATCGCGTGGTGATGACCTATCCCGTGGGCATCGGCACGGAAGGACGCGTTCTCCCGGCGGTGAGCACGCGCATCGTCGAGAAGAAGGTCGATCCGCCGTGGGTGGTGCCGGATTCCATCCTCGCCGAGCATGAGGCGGCCGGCGATCCGCTTCCGAAGGTGGTGCCGCCGGGTCCGGGTAACCCCCTCGGGCGCCACGCCCTACGCCTGGGTCTGCCGACGTATTTGATCCACGGCACCGATCACCCCTACGGCGTCGGGATGCGCATCAGCCACGGCTGCTTGCGCATGTACCCGGAGGACATCGAAGAGCTCTTCGCCCGGGTGGCTGTCGGTACCTCGGTGCGCATCGTCGATCAGCCCTACAAGGCCGGATGGGACGGCGGTGCATTGTACCTCGAGGCCCATCCGCCGCTGGCGGAAGCGGGTCACGGCCCGGATACCGATCTTACCCCCATGGTGGTGGCCATCGCCGGAGCGGCGCGCCAGCGGCTCGATGACCGCGCGTGGCAGGCGGCAAACCGCATCGCAGGTCGGGCGGCCGGTATCCCGACGCCGATCTACGGCAGGCCGCAGGAGCTGGCCCAGGAAGAGAATGCCGCCGCGAGTGCGCCGGAGCGGCGGTCCAGCCGCTGGATGGTACAGGTCGGCGTCTTCCGCCAGCCCGCCAACGCGGAGCGGGTGACGTGCATGATGCGCGACATGGCGTTGCCCGTCATGGCGAGCACGTCGGGAGACAAGCGGGCCTACCGGGTGCTGGTCGGGCCCTTCGCGAGTCGGGAGGCGGCGGCGGTGGTCGGTGAGGAGATCTTCCACACCACCGGTCTGGAAAACTTCCCGGTGCTCACATGCCCTACTTCCGGTGCGGCCTGTGACACCAACGAGTGACGGACCGCCCCGCCTGACGATCAATCTGCAGTCGTCAGGCAGGGCAGGCGGGTCGGTGGTCCACCCCTCACGCAACGCGGGTCAGACAATTGGCTGCCGGGTCCTGCCTTACTTGCTGATGGCCTTTTCGTACATGCGCTCGGCCTTCTCGCCGGCGGTGGTGGCGCTCTGTTGCGCCTGGGCGGCCATCTGCCGGGCCGCGTCGGCATCCGCCTGTGCCTTTGCGGCGGCCTCGGCGGCGCGGTCCGCCGCGCTCTTCGCGTCCATGGCCATCTGCTTGGCCTCCTCGGCGGTCTTTTGCGCCTGGTCAACGGAGCTCTTCAGCTGGGCATTGGAGGCACAGCCGCCGGCCAGCAGGGCCACGACGGGAAGGGTGATCAAGGTCGTCCGTTTCAGCATGTCGGTGCTCCTCCTTTTGTGGGTATTCGACGGATCGCGGAAGGTTGGGGTAAGCGGCTGGTTATGCCCGAATGGTCGGTGCGAGCTTCCCGTGAACGTTTCGGGTCGTTAGGCGTCGATGGAACGTGGGCAAGTTGGATCGCCCGCCCCGCACATCACCCGTGGCGCGGCCCACTGGTCGTTCTCTCTCCCGGAAGAGATCGATCGAGGTGGGAAGACCTCGTGCCCGATGGCGGCCACAGCGCGGGCAAGGGAGCCACGTGGGAGCTCT
>JASFUG010000347.1:0-3670 GCA_050050395.1 Nitrospirota bacterium | reverse complement strand
TGGTCGTCACCTCCGCATACGGACCCGATCCGCGCTTCGGCATGCTCTCTCCCGTGCTCGAATCCCTCACCGTCGAGACGCCCGGCGGGCTTGTGCGCAGCGCGTCCGCCACGCGCAGTGTCACGCTCGCCGACGCCAGCGACCTGCTAAGTCTGGAGTCCCTCACCGCCGAGACGACGGTCAACGGCAGGACCACGACACTCGAATACGACGCCGCGACGCGGACCGCGTCGCAGACGACGCCTGAAGGGCATCAGCGGATCACGACCTTTGACGCTCTCGGCCGTACGACGATCCTCGACCTTGCGGCGGGCCTCGATCCCATCACCACGAACTACGACGCGCAGGGTCGCGTGACGTCGATCGTCCAGGGCACGCAATCCTGGACCTACGATTACGACGCGCAGCACCGTGCGATTTCGCGCACCGATGCCACCGGTCAGAGCCAGCTCTACACATGGGACGATGCGAATCGGCTGATCAGCCTCGGGTTCCCGGACGGAGAGAGTCTCGACGATGTCTACGACGTCGGAGGCAACCTGGTTGCTCTCATCATGCCCAGCGGCGTGATGCACACCATGGGATTCACGCCACGCAACTTCATGGAGAGCTACACACCCCCGGGCGGCGGCACGTTCACGCGCTCCTACGATCTCGACAAGGACCTCGTCATGCGCGGTCTTCCGAGCGGGCGCACCATCCAGAACACGTTCGACGCGACGACCGGGCAGTGGATGGGTATGAGCTATCCCGAGGCTTCGGTCGCCTATGCGTACCATCCCGATACCGTGCGCCTCGCCTCCGTCACGCGCACACCGGTGGCCGGCACGGCCCAGGCGGTAGCGTACGACTACGATGCGAACCTGCTCACCAGTATGGCCTTCAGCGGCGTCGCCTCCGGCGCCTACGCGTACGGTTACGACGACGACTTCCGGTTGACCGACATCACCTTCACGAGCGGCGCGGACGTCGTACAGACACCCATCGTCTGGAACGACGACAGCCGGCAGACCGCCTACGGCCCCTTCGCCCTGGTGCGCAACGGCCCCGGTGGACGAACCAGTGAGATCACCGACGGGACGTTCACCATGGCGACGAGCTACGACAGCCTCGGCCGGGTCGACGCGCGAACCTATGCGGTGGGTGCGACCGTGTTCTACAGCTTCAGCCTCGCGCGCAACTCGGCGGGTCAAATCGTGCAGAAGGTGGAGAGCATCGGTGGGAGCAACACCACCTACGACTACGGATACGATTTGAGGGGGCGGCTCACGTCGGTCATCCGGGACGGCAGCGCCGTGGTCGAGAGCTATGACTACGACCTGAACGGGAACCGCACGAGTGCCCTCGGCGTGGTGGGGAGCTACGACGTGCAGGACCGCCTCATGAGCTATGGCGGCACGGTGTACACGTTCGACGTGGATGGCTTCCTGGAGAGTCGCGGTGGCGACACCTTCGTCTACAGCACGCGCGGTGAGCTGTTGTCGGCGACCGTGGGCGGCGACACCATCCAGTACAGCTACGACGGTCATGCGCGGCGCGTTGGCCGCACCGACGCTGCCGGCACCACCGAGTACCTCTATGGCAGCCCGAACAATCCCTTCCTGGTGACGCAGATCCGCGACTCGATGGGTGTGCTGACGACCCTCTACCACGACGAGGATGGGTTGCTCTTTGCGATGGACCGCGGCGCGAGCCGCTATTACATTGGAACCGACCAGGTCGGCACGCCACACGTGGTCGCCGATGTCTTGGGTGCCACCGTCGAGACCCTCGACTACGACAGCTTCGGCGTGTTGTACGCCGACAGTGACCCGACATTCCACCTTCCCATCGGGTTCGCCGGGGGCATCGAGGACACCGCCACGGGTCTGGTGCGATTCGGCTTGCGGGACTACGACACGATCGCCGGGAGCTGGATGGCCCGGGACCCGGTCCTCTACGAGGGGGGACAATCGAACCTCTACGCCTACGTGGGGAACGACCCCGTGGACCTGCGCGATCCGCTCGGTCTCTGGTGCGGTGGGGCCTCGGGTTACGGCGGGCTCGGCGGCGGAATGGAGCTCTGCTGCAAGAACGGCAAGTGCTCGTACTGCATCGAGGTCGGCTTTGGCCTCGGCGGCGGTATCGGCGCAGGAGCGGGCGACGCCAAGCGCGACAAGCACACCGGAATCAAGGCCGAGCTCAACGCGAAGTGTGCAGGTCTGGGCCTCGGTGGTGGGTGCTCCCTCGACACCTGCGGCAACTTCGACTGCAGCGGCAAGGAGGAGGCGTGGGGTTACGAGGTGGATACCGACGGCAACGTCAAGGTCAATGCCGTCACCGAAATCGACAAGGACTGCGGGGTCGAGGGCAAGATCGCCGCGGAGTCCTGCATCGGCTGGTAGATGTCCGGGCCGTTTCGATCGTTACGTCGGCCATCACCCCTGGATTTCGCGGCGCTCCATCCGGGGCGTCGTCGGGGCTCACCGTCCGCCGGTTGGGTTCGCCGGTGTGCAGGTACTGTTCCCATCGTAGGGGCACGACATGCCGTGCCCCTACACGGGAGCAAGAGTCGCGAAGTAGGCCGGGCTTCGCCCGGCATGGCGGGCAGAGCCCGCCCTACGTGTGGGCCGAAGGCACCGGTGGTGCAGTCCGGGTCGGGACCTCGCGCACGGCACCCTTGGAGGCGCTGGTGGTCATGGCGGCGTACGCCTTGAGGGCCGCGGTCACGTGGCGTTCGCGGTCGGGTTGCCACGCGTCGTCGCCCTTGGCCTCCATGGCGGCCCGGCGCCGGGCCAGCTCGTCGTCGCTCACCGCCAGGTGGATCGAGCGCTTGGGGATGTCGATCTCGATGGTGTCGCCGTCCTCCACCAGAGCGATGGCGCCGCCCTCCGCCGCCTCCGGGGAGACGTGGCCGATGGAGAGGCCCGAGGTGCCGCCGGAGAAGCGGCCGTCGGTGATCAGGGCGCACGCCTTGCCGAGGCCCTTCGACTTCAAATAGCTGGTCGGGTAGAGCATCTCCTGCATCCCCGGGCCGCCGCGTGGCCCCTCGTAGCGAATTATCACTACGTCGCCCGGCTCGATCACGCCGGCGAGGATCGCCTCCACCGCTGCCTCCTGGCTGTCGAATAGCCGCGCCCGGCCGGCGAAAGTGAGGTTCGAGGCGTCGACGCCGGCGGTCTTCACGATGCACCCCTCCTCCGCGAGATTGCCGTACAGCACGGCGAGGCCGCCGTCCTGGCTGTAGGCGTGCGCCTTGTCGCGCACGCAGCCCCCGTCCCGGTCTAGGTCGAGGGTGGGATAATGTGCCGCCTGGCTGAAGGCCACGGTAGTGGGAATACCGCCCGGGGCAGCGCGGAAGAACTCGTGGACCGACTCGCGGTCGGTCTGGGTGACGTCCCACGTGGAGATCGCCTCGGCCATCGTCGCGCTGTGCACGGTGGGCACGTCGACGTTGAAGACGCCGGCGCGGCTCAGCTCGCCGAGGATGCCGATGATGCCTCCCGCGCGGTGCACGTCCTCCACGTGGTACTGCTGGCTGGAGGGCGCCACCTTGCACAGGTTGGGCACCCGGCGCGACATGCGGTCGATGTCCGCCATGGTGAAATCGACCTCGGCCTCACGGGCGATGGCCAGCAGGTGGAGCACCGTGTTGGTCGAGCCGCCCATGGCGATGTCCAGGGCGATGGCG
>JASFUG010000346.1:0-3690 GCA_050050395.1 Nitrospirota bacterium | reverse complement strand
CCCGCCCGCCGGGGACTCGGAGGGGAGTGAGCCCTCCTGGGATTCCTTTGTATTGGCTCGCCTCAGTATAGAAGAAGTGCCGGGCCAGCGTTCAACAGCCTTTCGCTCGCCGCCATCCTTAGCCTTTTCGGCCGGGAAACGACGGAAGTGATGCACCCGGCGCCGGCGGTCGTGGCACGCCGATGTCGCCCCGGCCAGGCCATCGGCGTGCGATGTGCTAAGAAGAGGGTCAGGTTCCCTCCCGCAACCGAGGGGCATCGAGTACGATTTCTCCTCCCGGACCCTCAACCCCTGGCAGGCCCTCCGATGTCGATCGATCACCACTTCGAGTCTCATCCGACGGTCCAGCAGTTCAAGCTGGTGAACATGAAGGCGGATCACCTCGACGCGGTCGCCGCGATCGAGGGGGAGTCGTTCACCACACCGTGGTCACGCGAGAGCTTCGAGCGCGAGCTCAGCCTGGGCCAGGCGCACCCCATGGTATGCCTCTCCGGGGACACGGTGGTCGGCTACATCTGCCCGTGGCTCACCGCCGATGAGGTCCAGATCCTGCGGCTGGCCGTTGCCCCTGGCTACCGGCGCCGCGGTGCCGCCGCCACCATGATGAACGCCGTCATCGACCAGGCGTATCAGGTGGGGGCCCACTGGCTCTTCCTCGAGTTCGAGGAGGGCAACCACGCCGCGGAGTCTCTCTACCAGGGGATGGGTTTCACCATCGAGTCGATCCGGCCGGACTACTACGGTCGCGGGCGTCACGCCCTGGTGATGGTCCTGGACCTCGAAGGGGACTGGGACGGCGAGGGGGTGTGACCCGCCGCCGCTGGAAGGGTGTGCCATGAATCCCCGTCCGGCCTCCCTGTCGCGGGTCTCCTCGACCCACCTGGTGATGCCCAACGACACCAACTACCTGGGCACCATCTTCGGCGGCAAGGTGATGCAGTACATCGACACCACGGCGGGGATCGCCGCCATGCGCCACTCGCGCCGGGTGTGTGTCACCGCCTCCCTCGACCGTCTCGACTTCCACGTGCCGATCGAGAGCGGCCACATCATCATGCTGCACGCCTCGGTGAACCGTGCCTTCGCCACCTCGATGGAGGTCGGCGTGCGGGTCGAGCGCGAAAATCCCCTCACCGGCGAGGTCGCCCACACCGCCTCCGCCTACCTCACCTTCGTGGCCCTCGACGAGACCGGTCGGCCGGTGGAGGTCCCGCCCCTCGGCCTGGAGACCGACGAGGATCGGCGGCGGTTCGACGGCGCATTGGCCCGGCGCGAGGCACGCAAGCGGTAGCGGCGGGGGACAGATCCACGGTGCGAGACCGGCCCGGGCGCGCTTTCGTCGTCGTCGGTTCCCCCGTAAGATCTCTGCGAGTCGAATTCGAGGTCACCATGCCCGATGGATTGAAGCTCCTCCCCGCCGAGCTGCAGGCGATGCTCGACGAACCGCAGCGGCCGCTGGTCTTCCTCGACGTGCGTCCGGCGCGGGAAGTGGAGGCGTATCCATCGCCGTTTCCGGAGGTCGTCGCCATCCCCCTCGGCGAGCTGGAGTTCCAGTGGGAGGAGCTGGAGGAGGACGACGAGATCGTGATCGTCGATCACAAGGGGCTGCGGGGCGTGCGGGCCCTGCAATTCCTCGAGGCCAGGGGCTTTGAGCGGCTGTGGATGTTGAAGGGCGGCCTCGCTGCCTGGGCCGCCGAGATCGACCCGGCCTTTCCGACTTACGAGGGGGAAGATTAAAGTGTAGTCAGGGCCGCCGCGATCCGCGCCCGACGATCTGTCCCGAGGACCATCGATGGATACCCCCGAAGCCGACAACGACACCCGATCCGGGCGTGCCTACCAGGCGCAGCTCTACTTCAACCTCGGCTACCGCCACCAGATGCAGCAGCAGCTGGACCTGGCCATCGACTTCTACCGCAAGTCGATCGAGAGCCTGCCCACCGCCGAGGCCCACACCTATCTCGGCTGGGCACATAGCTACGCCGGCCGATACGACGCGGCGATCCGCGAATGCCTGCGGGCGATCGAGATCGACCCGGACTTCGGCAATCCCTACAACGACATCGGCTCCTACATGATGGCCAAGGGCGATCTCGACGGCGCCGAGCCGTGGCTGAAGAAGGCCCTCCTCGCCCCGCGCTACCAGAGCTACTGCTTCCCCCACTTCAACCTCGGGCGGGTCTACGAGGAGCGCGGCGAGTTCCGCCGCGCGGCCCAGGAGTACCAGCTCGCCCTGGGGGAGGACGGGGACTTCGGGCCGGCCGAAGAGGCCCTGGCGCGGGTGCAGAACCTGATCGGTACTTGACGCCCGCGGCAACGGCTCACCGATCGCGCGTCGCACCCACTTCGACCACGATCTCGCCGTCGCCCTCGGTGCCGGGGATGCGGAAGCAGTGGCCGACCCGCGTGTCGGGCGGCACCTTCACCGTGACGCGCCGCCCCGCGCTGGTGATCTGCGGTAGGTCGAGGGAGATCGTCCCGCCGCGGCGGCGTAGGTCGGCGGCCAGGGCGACGCGGTAGCGGCGCGGACCGACCGGCTCGGCGGGCGGCGACGGCGGCCGCTCCCCCGCCTTCTCGCCTCGCATCCGGCGCACCACCTGCGCGCCCATGAAGACCTGCTGGCCGACGCGTAGGGCGCGGGCCAGCAACGCGGCGCGACCGCCCAGCAGCGGCCCGCCGATCAGCAGCCCGCCGAAGATCAACGCCGCCCCGGGTCCCAGCACCTTGCGCACGAAGCCGCGGTCCGAGCGCAGCCCCGCGCGCTCGAACTCCTGGCGCAGGCGCTCGAACATCTCCTGGAAGTCGCGCGACGCGAACAGGTCGCGGAAGACCTCGTCCGGATCCACCCGGCCCCCGCCATTGCCGCGCACCCCGGTGGGCGCTCCCCGCCTCCCGAGGTCGTACACCTCGCGTCGCTTCGGGTCCGACAGCACCCCGTAGGCGAGGGTGATGCGCTTGAAGTGCTCGGCCCCTTCGGGATCGTCGGGGTTCCGGTCCGGGTGGTAGCGCATGGCGAGCCGCCGGTACGCGCTCTTGATCTCCGCAAGGCTCGCGTCCGGCGCGACCTCGAGGAGCGCGTAGTAGTCGTTCTGCCTTGTCCGGGTGTCGTTCATCGCCAGGCGTCTCGTGCGTTGGCGCCATTATAGGCGCGGAAGGTCCGTGAGGTTGCCTCAAACAGAATTCGGCCGGTTGGTGCGTGGGTTGATTTGTTACGCAGCATAGAATGACATTGACTGTCATGTCTGGATACAGATATATCCGTTATGAACACTATCGCTAGTCTGACTCGATCTACAGGGGCTCACCTCCGGTCCAGGAGGCGGGTTCTAACGATCGCGGAGGTGCCGGGCCAGCTCAGGTAACGACAAGTAAAGACAATCCGTACCGGTCGGTCGAGGAGCGGGAGCGCTCCGGGACGGTACGTGAGAGGGGGAGAGCACGGTGGAGTACCGTCGACGTCGCCCGAATACACCTCGTCTGCTCAGCTGGATCGCTGTGCCGATCTGGCTGCTCATGGTCCCCTCGTCGGTCATTGCCGACGGACTGGATTGGCTGGCCGGTCACGACACCGCGGACGGCAGCTTCGTGGGAGCCACCGGCGTCTCTACCGCGACGCAGTCCACCGCGGAGGCACTGCGTACCTTCCAGGCGCTCGGACAGGGAGATCGCCCGGCGATCCCGGCGGCTCGG
>JASFUG010000345.1:0-3691 GCA_050050395.1 Nitrospirota bacterium | reverse complement strand
GAAAGCCGAGTCCGAGGAGACATAGGTTCTGACTAAATTTGTGGGAGTTTCGTCTAAAGCCAGCTACACTGCGCCAGCGTCGTCGACAGCCCCCTGATCGGGAGTTCCCGGAATGCCCACCGCTAAGCCGACATGCTCGTTCTGCGGCAAGCAGCAGGATCCCGTCGCCCTGCTCAGTCCACCGGCC
Organism: Nitrospirota bacterium; assembly: GCA_050050395.1. GTDB lineage: Bacteria > CG2-30-53-67 > CG2-30-53-67 > CG2-30-70-394 > CG2-30-70-394 > DASWHD01. The sequence goes on along the minus strand of JASFUG010000345.1, from coordinate 3,504 downwards.
TCGCATGTGGGACCACGGTTGATGATCTGTGACGACTGTTTCTCCCTCTGCCGGCAGCTCATCCAGCAACCGTCGCCGACGGTCCATGCGGCCCCGCTCCCGGACCTCGCCCAGCTCAAGCCGCGCGATATCCACGCCATCCTGAATCAATACGTCATCGGTCAGGGGCAGGCGAAGAAGGTCCTGTCGGTTGCGGTGCACAACCATTACACCCGCCTGCGTCATCGTCATGAGCCGGACGACGTGGAATTGGCGAAGAGCAACGTGCTGCTCATCGGCCCCACGGGTACCGGCAAGACGCTGCTCGCCCAGACCCTGGCACGGATCCTCCAGGTGCCGTTCACGATGGTGGATGCAACGACGTTGACCGAGGCGGGTTACGTCGGCGAGGACGTGGAGAACATCGTCCTCAAGCTCCTGCAGGCATGCGACTACGACGTGGAGCGCGCCGAGCACGGCATCATCTACATCGACGAGATCGACAAGATCGCACGCAAGGCGGAGAACCCGTCCATCACGCGGGACGTCTCAGGGGAGGGGGTCCAGCAGGCGCTGCTCAAGCTGATCGAGGGGACGACGGCCAACGTACCCCCACAGGGCGGGCGTAAACACCCTCATCAGGAGTTCCTGCAGGTCGATACCACCGGCATCCTGTTTATCTGCGGAGGGGCGTTCGTGGGCCTCGATAAGACGATCGCCAGCCGCCTGCAGACCAAGGTGCTGGGCTTCGGCGCCGAGGTGCGGAGCGGCACGATCGGGCAACAGGATCTCCTCAAGGAGGTGCAGCCGGAGGACCTACTCAAGGTCGGGCTGATCCCTGAGTTGATCGGCCGGTTACCGGTCCTCGCGGTCCTCGATGAGCTCGACGAGGACGCCCTGGTCGCGATCCTCACCGAGCCGCGTAACGCCCTGGTCAAGCAGTACGAGCGGTTTTTCGACTACGAGGGGGTGAAGCTCACCTTCACCGCCGAGGCGTTGCGTGCCGTCGCCCGCGCCGCACAGCAACGCAAGACCGGGGCGCGCGGCCTGCGTGCAATCCTTGAGGAGGTGATGCTCGACATCATGTACGACATCCCCTCCGAGGCGAACGTCGTGGAGTGCGTGATCACCCGCGAGGTGATCGACGGCAGTGAGCTTCCTCTACGCATCTACGAGCACCAGTCCAAGACGGCGTGAGATAGCTGTAAGCGGTCAGCTATCAGCTGTCAGCGAGAGCTAGCAGCGATCCGCTTTCTGCTTGTACGCCGAGCGAAGCTGGGCGGGGACCGAGCGCCGGTGGCGCGTTCCCTTCCCAGTCGGCAATGCCTCGGGCGCACTCTTGACGCGTGTCGGCCTCGCGCGAACGCTTTGCAGGCTAGCCCCTAGCCCCTAGCCCCTAGCCCCTAGCCCCTAGCCCCTAGCCCCTAGCCCCTAGCCCCTAGCCCCTAGCCCCTAGCCCCTAGCCCCTAGCCCCTAGTCCGATGTCCCGCCCCTACAAGCGACCCCGCTTCTCGCCCCAGCGCATCGCTGTGCTGGTGCTCCTCGCGCTGCTCGCCGTCGGGGTGCTGGTGCTCGTCGACCAGGTCAGGCGCGGCGGCCTGAGTCTGCCGATCGCAGACAACGTCGCCCTGGTGATCCTGATCAACCTCGACGTCCTGATCATTCTCCTCCTGCTGTTCGTACTGCTGCGGGCATTGATCACCTACTACTTCGAGCGTCGCCAGAGCCTTGCCGGCTCCAACCTAAAGACCCGTTTCCTGCTCGCATTCCTAGTCCTCTCGGTGCTCCCCTCCGTGGCCTTGTTCGGCGTCGGCAGCCTCCTTCTCACGCGCAGCATCGACAACTACTTTTCATACAACATCCAGGCGCCCTACAAGACCAAGTCGCGGGATTTGAAACGCACTCTGGAGCGGGTCCAAGTGGTGCTCGAGAGCCACCTGTCCAGCAGCCGGGATAAGGTGGAGGTTGCGGCGCGAACCATTGCCGAGATTCCCGATCTGCCCACCACCATCGACGGCGTGCGCGACCTGCTGCCATCGTGGCTGGCGCAATTCCATGTCAGCGGCGTGCGTCTGGTGAATGGCGCCGACGAGGTGGTGGGTAGGGCCACGACGGACCCGTGGTACCTGGCGAGGAGCCGGCCATTGCCACCGAAGGCGACGCTACAGGCGGCGCGGCAAGGCCGGATCGCCCTGTGGACCATCGATGACGATCGGATCTGGGGCAGCGGTGCGGCCGTGCCATTGCCACAGATCGCGGAAGATGGACCGGTGGTCCTGCTGGTCGACCAGCTCCTGCCAGGGGACCTGGTCAAAACCCACCAGGGCGTGGAGGACGCGGTGAGCGGCATCGCCAAGGTGGAGGGCTTTCGCGGGCTGGTGCGTGGCACCTATCTGCTGAATCTAGGAGTCGCCACCCTACTGGTGACCTTTGCCGCGGTGTGGTTGGCCTTCTACCTCGCGGGTCGCATCACCGACCCGATCCTCCACCTGACCGAGGCCACCGAACGGGTCGCAGACGGCGATCTCACCTTCGTTGCCGGCGCTCCGGCCGGGGGCGAGATCGGGCGACTGGTGCGGTCATTCTCCAAGATGGTGGAAGACCTCAAGCGTTCCCGTGCGGCGACCCAGGCAGCCCATGCGGAGCTTGCGGACAGCCTACGGGCGCTCCAGCAGCGTAAGGAGTTTATCGAGACCATCCTCGCCAACATCGGCTCCGGGGTGATCTCCCTGGACGCGAATGGTGGCCTTCTCACCATGAATCCGGCGGCGCGGGAAATGCTCGGCGTGGCCCACCAGGAGCTGATGGAAGGTGAGGAGTGTCAGCAGGCACTACGGTTCCCGTCGCTGGTGGAGATCGTGGCGCGGGTGAACCGTGATCACCAGCCCTCCCACGAAGGCCACGTTACCCTCGACGCCACGGCGGGTGAGCGCCGGCTGCGGGTCACTGCCCGGGCGTTGCACGACGAGGACGGTAGCCACCTCGGCGCGGTGGTGGTCCTCGATGATTACACGGAGCTGGTGCGCGCACAGAAGATGGCGGCGTGGCGTGAGGTCGCGCGGCGTATCGCCCACGAGATCAAGAATCCCCTCACGCCCATCCGCCTGGGTACCGAGCGACTGCGCCGCAAGCTTGCGCGTGGCGACGCCGACTTCCCACAGGTCTTCGACGAGGCGTCGCGTATCATCCTGGAGGAGGTCACCGGGCTTGAGCGGCTGGTGAGCGAGTTCTCCGACTTCGCGCGGATGGCCGAGGCGACCCTCGCACCGACGAACCTGCACCGCACCATCCGCGATGCGATCAATCTCGTGAAGATCGAGCCGGACATCCTGGTTCGCGAAGATTTCGATCCGACGATGCCCGAGGTGCGAGTGGATGCCACTCAGCTCCGGCGGGTGGTGGTGAACCTGGTGAAGAATGCCGTGGAGGCCATGGAGGACGGCGGGGTCGTCACCATCACTACGCGTTACGAGTCCCACGCCGATACTTTTCGTCTGGCAGTGGCCGATACCGGCGCGGGGATTC
>JASFUG010000344.1:0-3692 GCA_050050395.1 Nitrospirota bacterium | reverse complement strand
AAAGTGACTGGTTCCGACGATTTCTCCGAGGGTAGGATCGAATCCCTTCCACCCCGCGCCGGGCAGATACACCTCGGCCCAGGCATGGGTCGAACCGAAATTGACCGTGGAGGGTGCCGCATGGAGGTAACCGCTCACGAAACGGGCGGCGAAGCCCAGGTGGCGCGCTGTCTCCATGAATAGATTCGCGAAGTCCCGGCAGGAGCCGGTACCGCGAGACAGCGTTTCTTCCGCGGTTTGAACACCGGTCTCCTCGCGCAGTCGATACGCCAGCGTCTGATGGATGTGTACGCAAAGGCGCTGTAACAAGGCGTAGGTCTGCAGCCGCTCGCCTGCCTGCCATAGATTCGCCACCCATTCCGTCATTCGGTCGCCGGCCGTCTGCTCGGCGAACGTCATATAGGGCGACAGCACCGCCCAGTCCTCGGGTGTATAGGCAAACGGGTAGTCCGTCGCGTAATCGGCGACCAGAAAATCGAGGGGTGCTTCGTCGTATTGCTGAAGGATGACTTCGCTCTCAATCACCAGCTGACTGGCGGGCGTATCGAAGGTGGCGATCGCAACCGAATTGTCCTCCACGTCACGGTGCCAGCGCAGGGTGGCCGGAGGCGTGATCTCCAGGGTCGAGGATTCAATGCGCAGCTCATGGCCCTCCCGCGGACGTACCCGCAGTGCGTGTGGTTCGAGCCACACGGGGCCGGAAAAACCGTAGTAGGTGCGATGGAGGATCTTATAGCGCTGCATGTTTCATCCCACGCGCCAAGGGGCCGATCAGCCGCACGGATTCTTGTGGCGGCTGCATCTGCATGGTCAGGTCGAAGTGGACGGATGGTCACGGCGGACGGCTTGAATCACCTGGTCGAGCTCTTGCAGAAAACGGGAGCGATCCCGCTTCTCCAGCGGTGGCGGCCCACCCGTGACCTGTCCTGCGTCACGGAGCTCGGACAGCAGCTCCCGGGTCGCGAGGGCGTCACCGATGTTGTCCTCGGTGAACGGCCGCCCGGTGGAACCCAGTACCCGTGCCCCTGCCTTCAGACAGCGGCTCGCCAGCGGAATATCCGCGGTGACGACGATGTCGTCGGCCTGCACGTGCTCGACGATCCAATCATCGGCCGCGTCGAAGCCCCCCGTGACCACCTCGAGGGTGATCCCCTGCTCGTCCGGCACCCGCATCCAGGAGTTCGCGACCACGGTGACCTCCAGGCGGCATCGCCGCGCGACGCGGTACACCTCCTCCTTCACCGGGCATGCATCCGCATCGACGAAGATGTGTAGCAAAGGAAGATCCTCACCGTCGCCCCGGATCGGGTCCGGGTGGGGCCTTACGCATGAATTCACCGGACCGCTGCCAGCGAAGACCCAGTGACAGGGGAGCTCACGCGCGCGTGGCCAATCTGCGCCACGTTTGGTGACGACGTCCTGGGGTGGCCGGCCGCGCGGTTATTCATTTCACCCGGAAGACCCCTCTGACAAGCCGGACCTGGTTCTCCTCGAGACTGCGCCGCGCGTTGCCGCCCTTCTGCGCGAGATTGTCAACGAACACCGCCAGGCCCAGTTGCCCCGGCACGGCGGGCGTGGCATTGGCGAGGGTTCTGCTCAGATGCGTGTCGCTGGTGTCCTCGAACAGCTCCGTGATGAATCCACATGCGCCGAGGACTGAGCACATCTCCTCGGAGGAGACCAGGAAGCTGTCGGCGGGGCCGGCGGCCCACGGCAGGGGAAAGTAGGACGTCGCCACCTCTCCGGCCGCCATCTCCTGGAAGGCGTACCGGCCCCCCGGTTTGAGGACCCGGGCGATCTCCCGGTAGAGCTGCCCCTTGTCCGCGATATTCATGCCGACGTTTTGCATCCAGACGACATCGAACGCATCGTCGGGAAAGGGCAGATCGAGGGCGCTGCCCTGGTGCACCGCGATCCGGTCCTCCAGGCCGGTCAGCCGATTCAGGAGCACCGCGCCGGCGCAGTAATCGCGGGACATCTCGATACAGTCGACGTGGCAGCCGACCGCGGAGGCGAGCAGCCGGGCGGAGCCGGCCAGCCCGGCTCCGATATCGAGGACGCGATCCTCGGCGCGGATCTGCGCCACCTCCAGCAGCTCCCGTGACGCGTTGAGCCCGCCCGTATGGAAATGGTCGAGGGCCCCCAGCTCTTCGGGCGACAGGCGCTGCTCGGGATTCAATCCGGCGGCGCGGATACCCGCCAGGATGCGCATCTCGATGTCGCGGGCTGAATAGTGTGTTTCCAGAGTGGACATGAACTGCCCTCCTCAAGATTCGCGATGCTCGACACTAGCCGACGGCCGGTCACACGCCCAACGCGAAAGTTCGACCGCGCCCGTGCTGACCTGAAGCGGTGGCGGGGGTGTCGGGTGGAACGCCCGGTTGGACGCGCGCGACAATCGCTCCGACAGGCCCCGAAGGCGACGGCCTGGGGCCGGTGGCAATCCGCCTCCCGAAGCGGGTGCCGTCATTGGCCCTCGGTGTGGCCGCTCTCGGCCTTACGGATGCGTTTGACAAGTGTGTCAAACGCATCCGCCTCATCGAGCTGCTGGGGAATCAGCTGGTACCGCGCCGGCCCCAGCTTGCCGGCCACCTTGACGTCCAGGAGCCGATCCCCGGTGAGCTTGGCCTCGAGCGCGCCCGCGAGCGGCAGGTCCTCGCCGGTGAAGGCGCCCTCCCCGGTCTCCTTGAGGTGGCGCAGGACCACCATGCCGGGCTGGATCTTCAGCACGAACAGGTGCACCCAGCCGTCGATGGCATAGGCCCTTCCGCGATCGATCCGGATCAGCTTGTCGATGGACGAGATCTTCCACAGGCCGTCGATCACCAGCGGATCGCCCGCAGGCACCTCCACGATCGACGGCAGCAGCGCCCCGATCTGCGGGATCTGCTGGGTCTGCGCCGCCACGGCACCGGCAATGCCCACGCCGGCGAGCACCAGCAGCGCACTCAACACCCGGCGCATGCGCCAACCGCCCTGGGCAATGACTAATCGAACAGACATGAAGGGATTCCTGTGGTAGCGGACGGCGCCGCGAGGTGGTGATTCTTCCGCAGAAGTCTGCGAATCACAATTCCGCATAGGACGAGAGGCTGCGGATCGCAGAGCCGCAGCGGTGCGGAGCACGCGAGACCCCACCGAACATTCACCCGCGGTTGGCATCGGTGATGCGACCCAGCAGTCGGTTACGCTGCGTCGTGCCCAGATCGACGAGGAAATCCATCATGGCACGGATGCGCGCCGCGTCGCGCAGATCTCTGTGGACGACCAGCCACCAGGTGTCCTTCAGGATCGGCTCCTGCGACACGCGCATCAGCTCCGGGTCGCGGTCCCCGATGTAGCACTCCAGGATGCCGATGCCGATGCCGGCGCGGACCGCGGCGCGCAGGGCGAGCTGCGACGCGACACGGACCACCACGTCAACCCCGCGGCCGTGTTTCTCCAGCCACCGTTCCTCGCTGGCGAAGCTGTATTCCGGTGCGAGACCGACAAATCGGTGGCCGTGCAACGCCGTCGGCCCCTGCGGCAGACCGTGCGCACGCAGGTAGTGACGCGACGCGTACAGCGCGCTCGCTGTATCGGCGAGCCGCCGCACCACCAGGTTCGGCGCCTTCGGGCGCAGGTAGCGAATCGCGATGTCCGCCTCACGACGGCCCAGGTCGACGACCCGGATCTCCGACGACACCACCAGG
>JASFUG010000343.1:0-3699 GCA_050050395.1 Nitrospirota bacterium | reverse complement strand
CGCCGGCAACAAGCCACCGTATCCGGACTCCATCGGGACCCGCGCGAGGAGCCCGTCCACCGCGCCCTGGCGATCCCCCGACAGCACCGCGGTCTTGATCCCCATCGCCCCCAGGGCGGTCACCGCATCGGCCGCCTCCGGTCGTACCGTATCCGCCAGGTGCAGACTGCCCAGGAGCTCGCCGTCGCGCGCCACCCAGACGCGCCCGGTCTCCCCCGCGCCGCTGCTGGCCGGCAACGGGATGCCAAGCCGCTCAAGGTAGGCGTCCCCGCCGGCGAGCACCGCGCGTCCGTCCAATGTACCTCGCACCCCCAGTCCGGGTTGCTCCTCGAGATCTTGCGCCGGCTGCACGGCCATGCCCATTCCCGAGGCTGTATCGCGGATCGCCTGGGCGAACGGGTGCGGTGATGCCCACTCCACGGCCGCCGCCGTGGCGAGTACCTCATCCTCCGCGTGCCCGGGGCGGGGCTCGATACCGTGCACGGTCGGCCTTCCCTCGGTGAGGGTGCCGGTCTTATCGAACACCACCCGATCGATCCGGGCGAACGCCTCCAGGGCCCGGCCACTCTTGAACAGCAGCCCGCGGCGCAGGCCGAGCCCGCTCCCCACCAGGATCGCGGTCGGCGTGGCCAATCCCAGGGCACAGGGGCAGGCAACCACCAGTACCGCCACTGCACGCGTCACGGGGTAGGCAATCCCGCCGCTGCCCAGTATCCACCAGGCGCCGAAGGTCACACCGGCGACCGTCACGACTGCCGGTACGAAGATCGCGGAGACCCGGTCGGCGAGCCGCTGGATGGGCGCAGGTTGGGCCTGGGCCGCCCGGACCATCGCGATCACCTGGCCGAGGAAGGCGTCCTCGCCCGTGCGGGTCACCTCCACCTCGATCACCCCGGTCTGGTTGAGGGTTCCCCCCACCACCACCGCCCCCGGCTCACGTATCACAGGCAGCGGCTCGCCGGTCACCAGGGCCTCGTCCACTGTGGTGGTCCCGACGCGCACCACCCCGTCGATCGGTATGCGCTCCCCCGGGCGTACCTGGACGACATCGCCCGCGTGGAGATCGGTCAGCGGGACCTCATGCCAGCCATCGCCGTGACGACGCCGGGCTCGATCCACCTGCATCCCCGCCAGTTCCTCCAGGGCGCGGCTTGCGCGACCCCGAGCCCGCTCCTCCAGCAGTTTGCCGAAGCGGATGAAGGCGACCAGGAAGACCGCGGTCTCGAAGGTGTGGTGGTCGGTCATACCACCGAGGTAGAACAGGGAGAAGAGGTACGAGGCGGCGATCCCCAGCGCCACCAACACGTCCATGTTGGCGGCGCCGCCGCGCAGGGCGTGGAAGGCGCCGCGGTAGTAGTCGAGTCCCGGGCCGATCTGGTTGACGGTCGCGATGACCGCCAGCAGGGTAAGACTCCAGGCCGCAGGGAGACCGAGGTGCGGCACGACCAGGGCCGCGGCTGCGAGGCCCGCGGCAAACAGGAAGAGGCGCCGCTCGCGCCGCTCGCGGCCATGGCTCCCGGCCCCCGCCGGTACCGGCGTGTAGCCGGCGTGGCGCACCGCGGCGAAGATGTCTGCAGCATTCGCGACGGCCGGATCGAAGCGTACGGTGCCGGTCTCCACGGCGAAGTTGACCGTCGCCGACGCGACACCCGGCACCCGCTCCACCGCGCGCTGGATGCCCCGGGCGCAGTTCACGCAGGTCATGCCCTGGATCGCGAACGCGATCTCCTCGCCCCCACCATTGCTGCCGGCCACGGGAACGGCGCCGTGTGCTGGCATTGGCGCCGGTGGCGGCCCGATCACCTCCACGCTCTGGTCGTCGACCGTGTACTCCTCGGCGCGGATCTCCTCGATCACTCGGCGGAGGTCGACCTCGGGGCCGGCGGTCTCCAGCCGCGCGATCCCCTTCCCATGCGAGACCTCAAGGGGGCTGGCACCCGGCACCCGCTCGATCGCCTGTCGCACCGCGCGCTCGCAGTGCTCACAGGTCATGCCCCCCACCGTCAGGGTAATCACGGCCATGGTTGCTCGTTACGGAGGCACGGGCGGCTTACCGGATTCCAGGGCAGCGCGCAGCGCAGCCTCGTCGACCGGATAGCGACCCACCTCGCGCCCGTCGATTCCGACCACCGGGATAGCATGGCGGTAACGACTATACGCCTCCGGATCGTCGGCGATATCCACCAGGCGCAGCTCGAAGGCGGTCTCGCGCCGCAGGCGCTCGATGATCGCCACGACCTCCTCGCACAGGTGGCAATCGGCCGTGTGGTAGAGGGTGACGGTGGGAACCATTAGCCCGCGTTTCTCGCCAGGAATCGTAGCGAGACCGTGCAAATGGCCGTGGATCCTGGTCGGCCCGCAAGTCCGAGCCCACAGGCAGGCTTGCGGCCTGTCGAGGACTCGGACGAGGACACGGCCAGGAGGTGCGGGCAGTTGCGTGGGCGCAGCAGTTTCATGGTGAAAAATGCGGGCCAGCGTGCTGGGGATAGAGCCGGCGGTGCGGCCCGGTGAGATCTACTCAGGAGGCACCTCGCCCAGCATCGCGGTGGCGCCCCCGCTACGGCGGTCCGCCTGTCGCCAGTGGCTATTCCGTTGTCACGCGCCCTTCGAGGGTCCAGGCGAAAAAGGTCATCCTCGCGTCCAAATCGATGGTGGTGGTCTGCCCGGACTCCACCGTGGCCTCGACGGTCAGATCGTCGCCGTGGCTCCGATCCCCCTTCAAGGCCTTGGCGTAGCCGACCTCCACCACGTAGGTGCCCGGTGGGCGCGGCTCGTCGACGAGCACGGCGGAGCCCGTACACGGCACACGACCTTCATCCAGCAGCACGACCTGTTGCCCATTGATTCGCAGCGGATGGACGAACAGGCCGTCGCAGAAGAACTCCGGGAAGTTGCCGTTGAAGACCACCCGCAGGCGCGTCTTTTCCACCAGCTCGGCACGCCGCCGCGCCTCCTCCTGGAGCCGTGCGACCCGCTCATCTTCGCGCTGGTAGGCGTCGCTCGCGATCCGCCCCAGGGTGTACGCAAGCTCCGAGGCGTTGCTGGCCGCGAAGTAGCGGCCACCCCCGGCGCTGGCCACCCCCTGGAGCTGCTCCCGGTCCGCGTCGTTGCGGACGTTGAGACCGATCACCTCGATGCGTACTCCGGGCACCTCCCCCATGACGTTGGCGACGTCGACCAGGGGGTCCTGGGAACAGGTATCACCACCATCCGCGACCATGATCACCACCTGGGTGCCGATCCGCCCTTCCAGATCACGCACTGCGCGCCGCAGGGCGGACGAGATCGGCGAGCTCCCCGCGGGCCGCAGCTCTCGAAGCACCTCGCTGACCACCTCCGGCGAACGCCGATCGGGCGCCAGCTTGAGGGTGGTATCGGCGCACCCCACGAGTTGCGGGCTATCGCCGAAGGTGCGGAGGCCGATCGCCGGACGGGTGTGCTTGCGGGCAAAGCTCGCAACCCCGCTGCGCAGGATATCGATGCGAGGCCCTGCGGGATCCTGGGAGCGGATGCTCCCCGAGGCGTCGAGCACCAGATGGACGGTGACCCCGGTCGGTACCGGTGGCAACTCCACCGCCGCCGCCGCCCCTGTGGAAAACAGCCACAATGCGGCAAACAATACGCGTCGCATCATGCCGCCTTCCGGTAGATCAATAATCCCACCACGACACACAGAATTGCGACTAGACTAAGGTCCAG
>JASFUG010000342.1:0-3729 GCA_050050395.1 Nitrospirota bacterium | reverse complement strand
CGGCGAGGGCGAGGACGGGCTGCTCACGGTGCGCGTGGAGGAGGCTCCCTCCAAGGAGCTCTGGGCGGAGCCGGGGTGGGGCTCCTACGAGCTGCTGCGCCTGCGCGGTGGGTTCCGCGAGCGCAACCTGTTCGGTACCGGCCGGATCTTCGCAGTGGAGGCGAGCGCCTCGGCCAAGGCCCTGGGCCTGGGCGTGAACCTCACGGACCCGTGGTTTCTCGACACCGACATCACCGCGGACCTCCCCATCACCTACCTGCGTCGCAAGGAGCCGTCCTTTACCCGCCGCGAGGTGGGAGTGGCGCTGCTGCTGTCGAGGCGCGTCACGGACCACTGGACGGTGACCGCCGGCTACGCCTATCAGGCGACCGACCTGACCGACGTCGCGGTGGATACGGAGGCCGAGGGGCTGGACACGGGCTACGACCTGGCGAGCGTCAAGGTGCAGGCCACCTACGATACGCGCGACGACATCTTCTTTCCATCCCACGGCCAGCGGAGCTTCGTCGCGGCGGAGCAGGCGGACCGCCTCCTCGGGGGCAGCGTGACCCTCACCCGGCTCACCGCCGGCACCCGGGTGTTCAAGCCCCTTGGCCGGGCAAACATCCTCGGGGTCCGCTACACGACCGGCCTGATCCTCCCCGGCCGTGGCGAGGTGACGGTGCCCATCGGCGAGCGCTTCTTCAATGGCGGCGAGAACACGGTGCGCAGCTTCGAGGAGTCGCAGCTCGGGCCCCTCGACCGCTCGGGCGAGCCGGCCGGCGGACTGGCCTACAACGTGATCAGCCTAGAGCTTCGCCGGCGGATGCGCGGCAACCTCGCCGGCAGCCTGTTCTTCGACTACGGCAACGTGGCCCCCAATCGCACCCGCTCCGAGGAGGGCGAGGACCCGTACGACAGCCGCTCGGAGATTATCTCGGACACCCTACGGGACTACTGGGACGACTTCCGGCCGGCCATCGGCGCTGGGATCCAGTACTTACTGCCGGTGGGACCGGCGCGCCTCGACTTCGCCTTCAATCCCGACGCCCGTAAGGATCGCGGCGAGGACGGCTTTGTTTGGCACTTCAGCGTGGGGATGGCATTTTAGGCGATGGCGCCTATCCCGTTCGCTCATGAACCGTCGCCCATCTTGCCTGGATTCCGCTGCGCTTCGTCCAGGCTACTGCGCGTTGTAGCCCGGACGGAGCGAAGCGCAAACCGGGACGTCGTAGGTAAAGATTCAGCAACAGTAGAAGGGATCGGCAGCGTAGCGATTGACGGCGGTGGGCTGTGGCCTGGGCTGCCAGGACCTGTGGAAGGAACGAGATGACGGAGACCAGGGGCGGGGCATTTGCGTACCGACTGGACGGCGTGGGAGGCGGGCAGCAGGTGGGCGGCGACGGCGCCGCCGGCATCGCGCCCGGCGCGCCGCAGGACGGCCTGCTGTGGCTCCAGCTCGACCACCAGGTGCCGGCCGCGCGGCAGTGGCTGGCGGAGGAGAGCGGCGTCGCCGAGGTGGTCGCGGAGGCCTTGCTGGCCGACGAGACGCGCCCCCGCAGCGTCCCGATCGGAGACGGCCTGCTGGTCATCCTGCGCGGGGTGAACCTCAACGCGGGCTCCGAGCCGGAGGACATGGTCTCGGTGCGGATGTGGATCGAGGAGCAACGGATCATCACCCTGCGGCATCGGCCCGTGCGGGCGATCCAGGAGGTGCGCGAGTCCCTCGAAGCCGGCCAGGGCCCGGCGACCGCCGGCGATTTCCTGGTGGAGATCAGCGACCGCCTGCTGACCTTGATGGCGCCGGTGCTCGGCGAGATCGACGACCAGGTGGATGCCCTCGAGGACGAGGTGCTGACCGTGGGAAGCTACGAGCTGCGAGGCAAGATCGGTAGCCTGCGCCGCGACGCGATCGCCATGCGGCGCTATCTGGCCCCCCAGCGCGACGCCATGGCGCGGCTCCTGACCGAGCGGGTCTCCTGGCTCGGCGACCTGCATCGCATGCAGCTCCGCGAGCTGGCCGACCGGGTGACGCGCTACGTGGAGGACCTCGACTCGGCGCGCGACCGCGCCGCGGTGACCCAGGACGAGCTCAACAGCCGCATCGCCGAGCAGATGAACAAGACCATGTACGTGCTGTCCATCGTCGCCGGGATCTTCCTCCCCCTCGGCCTCCTCACCGGCCTGCTGGGCATCAACGTGGGCGGCATCCCCGGCACCGAGAACCCCGTGGCCTTCACCATCGTGTGCGCCCTGCTCCTCGCCGTCGCCGTGATCCAGGTGTGGATCTTTCGCCGGTTCAAGTGGATCTAGGCGGGTTCTCGCGATGGTGCGGTTGATCGCTCCTATGGTGGAACGAAAGATACGGCATCCATTGACAAGCACGGGTTGGGGGGTGAGGGATGCGGGGTGGCGGGGGATGGTTGGCCGCTATGCGGCCAGGGGAGCTTTTTCCCACATCCTTCCCGTCAACCCCCAATCCCCAATCCCCAACCTGATTCTCAGCCCTCGCCTGGTATTGCGGTGGGCATGGGAATGGTGAGAAAAGCGCGCTTTTCCGCACCGCCAGTGACCCACCATGCCTGACACCCAGTGGTTGACACGACACGCCGCCGCATCGCTGGCGCGGCTGATGCCGCGCCTGGAGGAACGGTTCGCCGACCGGGTGGCCGAGGGCGAGTGGCACGGCTACGTACAGCGCGTCGAGGCCCAGTTTCCACGGCTGTTCGCGGCGCTGCACGAGATCTACGGTCACCACTACGACTTCTTCTATTACCTGGAAGACATCCTCGCCACGGCGACGCGCCGCTGGCTGGAGCGCTCCGGGGAGCTCAAGGCCCTCGATGCGCAGCGTGAGGTGGACCCGCAGTGGTTCCAGGCGCGGCGCTTCGTGGGGGCGACGTGCTACGTGGGCCTGTTCGCCGGCGACCTCGCAGGGGTGCGCAAGCGCATCCCGTACCTGATGGAGCTGGGGATCACCTACTTGCACCTGATGCCGCTGTTCAAGACCCCGGAGGGGGACAATGACGGCGGCTACGCGGTGAGCAGCTATCGGGAGGTGGATGCCGCCCTCGGCACCATGGCGGAGCTGTGTGAGCTGGCGGCGGAGCTGCGTCACCACGGGATCAGCCTGTGTCTCGACTTCATCTTCAACCACACCTCCGACGAGCACGAGTGGGCGAAGCGCGCACTGGCGGGCGACATCGAGTATCAGGAGTACTACCGGATGTCCGCCGACCGGAAGGAGCCGGACGCCTACGAGGCGTCGGTCAACGCTACCTTTCCGGAGGAGCATCCGGGGTGCTTCACCTACCGTAGCCGCATCCGCCGCTGGGTGTGGACCACGTTCCACCACTACCAGTGGGACCTCAATTACGAGAACCCGGTGGTCTTCAACCGCATGGCGGACGAGATGCTGTTTCTCGCCAACCAGGGCGTCGAGATCCTGCGCCTCGACGCCATCGCGTTCATCTGGAAGCGACTGGGCACCGGCAGCCAGAACCTACCGGAGGCGCACACGATCGTCCAGGCGTTCAACGCCTTGATCCGCATCGCGACGCCCGCGATGGTCTTCAAGTCCGAGGCGATCGTCCATCCGGAGCGGGTGGCCGAGTACATCGGCGAGGAGGAGTGCCCGCTCTCCTACAACCCCAACCTGATGGCGCTGCTGTGGGAGGCGCTGGCCACCCGCGACGTGCGTCTGCTGCGCCACGCGATGGGCAAGCGCTTCGCACTGCCGCGCAACTGCTC
>JASFUG010000341.1:0-3741 GCA_050050395.1 Nitrospirota bacterium | reverse complement strand
CCCATCGCACCGAGCGGCATCTGCTGGCGGTCGTGGCGAAGGTCCTGGATGAGGATCTCGACGGAGCGGTGGCCGTGGGGCTCATCGAGTCCCTATTCGACTATCGGCCCCGGGAGTGGTACGGCACCTCGGGAAACCCGCCGGAGCCGCCGCGATGGGAGACGGCCTCGGATGGCGCCCTGAAGCTGCTGATCGATCTTGCCGGCGAGGCATCGAACCGACGGCTGCCGGCTCCCTTGGCGGAGCGCGTGGCGACCGAGCGAGACACCATCCGGCGTATTTTGCACCGCCGACGACAGTGAGTCCTGTGCTAGCCGCGGGTTACGCCCGCGTCGGTGGGACGAGGGTTACCACGACCCTGCTGCGGTTTCCTCCTTGGAGTTACTTGCTTGACCTGCCGCGGACGGATCCGGTTGTGTTTGGAGGCGGTGGTGCCGCATCCGGCACCGAGCATACCAGATCGTGACCCGGACGGGGCCGGGCGGTTCACCGAGGAGGTCCGGCGAGGCGTGGGCCGGCAGGATGACCTGGGATGACAGCGCGCATGGCGAGATTCGGGCTCGCGGTGGTCTTCGGCACGTTGGTTAGCACCGTCGGATGGGCGGCGCCGGTTACCGTCGTTTTGAATTTGCCCGGTGCCGGGCAACGTGGACGACGCCGAGCAGGACAAGCGACTACGAGGGCGTGTTGACCGTGCCGCTCGCGCTTTGATGCCAAGCGCTATTCAGGCGCCTCCAGTCGATTCAACCAGTCGATATAGGCCATGGTGGTGTTGAGCTCGCCGGTGGTCAGATGGTCGCCGAAGGCGGGCACCTGGAGCTGCTGGCGGCGTAGAAAAAAGCCGATGACCGGGTGGCGTGCGGCCCGTTGTGATACGCCGTCGTGGATACATTCGCGGAGCTCGGTGCAATCCTTCACCAGCGCTGCCACGGCCTCGAAGTGGCGTCGCAGATCGGAAAGCTGTCGGGCGCTCACTCGCCCGCGGCAGGCCGACATCTGCAAGACCGGCGCCGCAGCCCGGTAGGCGCCCATGAGGGGCGCCGCAGCGGTGGCGGAAGCAGCGCCAGGGTGCTGTGCCGGAGGATTCGGTACGGCCATTACAAGAAGGGGAGGCTCCCGACCCTGGGTGCCTCCCCCTCTGTGGCGCAGAAAGTCGGCCCTTAGAACTCCAGCCGTGCAGCGAGGGTAAAGGTATGGCTGGTGACGTCGTCGAGCCCCAGAACGGTGTCGTAGCTCAGTGATGCCTGAGCACCACCGGGAAGGACGCCCGATATACCGGCCCCGACCAGGAAATAGTTCCGGTCGGGATCGTCGGTTTGTAGCTCCAGGATGTGTTGGCGCGGGTCGTTTACATAGTGGGTCGAGATCACCTGCGAGTCATCGTCAAATTCGTGGTGCCATTCGGCTGTTGCAAAGGGGCGGATCACGGCCAATTTATGGCTGATCGTATACGCAACCTGGCCACCAACTGCCGTGGTGAGAGACTCCACCTCCTGGTCGTCCACGGCGAGATTGAGCTCTTCCGCACCACTCTCTTCATAACCGTCGATGTCGAGGTTCAGGTAGCTGACACGGACTTGCGGGCCGAAGGACAGAGCACCTTTGTGGGCCTCATACCCTGCACCGACCGCAAGAGAGTACTGGTCGCTCTCGGTGTCGGCGGTCGCGACCTTGTTCTGGACATCGTAGTAGACCCGGCGCCGCATGTCGTAGTCGCTCCAGCCGTAGGTGACGATGCCATCGATGTAGTAGTCCTGGGCCGAGTAGCTGCCGTACAGCGATGCGGCGTAGTTATCGTTGTCGATGCCGCCTCCGGTCACCGTGCCGCGCTCGTCGAAGTCGGTCTGCACGGAGTTGTAACCGAACGCGACACCGAGGACGAGGCGATCACTAACCCGGTAGTCGACTCCCGCGGTGATACCAGCGGCGTTGTAATCAAAGCCGTCTTCGAGGTCCGTCGCGTCCTTGTCGCCGAGGCCACCGACTAGGTTGACAAAGCCCCCCAGGTCCTTCACGAGCTCCGGCTGATCCGCCGACGCTGCGCCACCGCGAACGGGCGAGGTCGCCGGTACATCGAGGGTCGTTGCGTAATTGGACGGGTCCGCCGGAGTGGAGGGTAGCCCGGCGATGGTGAAGCCCATCGCCCCGACGCGGAGGGCCGCGAGCCGTGCGGCGATGCCGGTGAACTGATCTCGTGCGGCCTCCGTGGCCATGCTCCCGGGGGATAGCGTCTCCTCGCCGGCGATCTGCTGGAGGGCGGCAGCGAGCTCTTCTTCCGTGGTGATGCTTTCGAGTACCAGATCGGGATCCGCGTTGTCCTGCCCGCGGAGGCTACGGAAGGTGTGGACCATCTCTCCGCAACGGGTGAATAACGCTGATTCCAGACTCGTTCGAGTTTCGTCCGGGTTGGCGAGGAAGCCCCCACATGCTGTCTGTACCCCGATCCCGGTGTTGACCTGCAAAGTGGTGCCTTGCAGGTCGCCGTTGATCAGATCATCTGCGTGGCCTTGGCCCGTGGCCGACAGCATGAAACCAAGGACCGTGACCAAACCCGCTGTCGCGCCGGTCCAGACGCGGCGCCACATATGTCCTGCATTCTGAGTGGGTTGCCGGCGTGCCGAGCGACGATCGATGGCGGCGAGACCGTCGCCGGACCGGCCCCCTTTCTGCAAAGTCTTCGCGCTACAGACCTCTCCCGTAAACCGTTGTTGCATCACTGCCTCCTCCTCAGGATTTGGTGTAGAGATAGACTGGAATCGACCGCGCCGACTACCTGGTCAGTATGCACCGGGGGCGCCAGTGCTACTAGTAGATGCCCCTCGGTTGTGTCGGGAACGACTCGACGAGCGGTTCCGGTCCAACCTCCGCTGACGCAAAGGACGAGTCGCGGCGAAGCGGGCCAAAGAGCGCCGCCGTGGGGCGGCCTTTTCTGGGCACGAAGAAGAACTCGCCGGATTCATGGCCGGCGTGTTGAATCGGGGCATATTCCGGTACCTGTTCGATTTGAAGACGTGAGGCGACCTGTCGCACGCGATCGGAGACCTCACGAAACAGGTGCTGCCCTTCCAATATCCCCGCGTTGGCCGCGAGTATGTCCAGGAACGCCTCGGCGAAGACCGAATGACCGCCGCCGCCGGAGTCTAGGACGGGTTCGAGTCCCCCCGATGTGAGTACGGTTCGGGAACGTGTCTTCGCCATGATGCCCAGCCACTTGTTACGCGCGCCCTCGGACATGCCCGGTTCCAACCGAGCGAGGGACGAGCGCGTCAGCGCGCCCGAGTAACAGGAATCGGCGACGACGAGGATGTGCATCGCCGACATCGCATTCAACACATCGGTGATCGCAACGTTCGAGATCCAGTTGGCGGAACTCTCCGGTTCGGCATCGACGGGTAGCCAGTAGCCACGGAGGTTGACGCGGTCTAGCTCCCCGTGGCCGGCGTAATAGATGAGGAGATTGTCTTGATCGGTAAGTCGCTCGCGCAGCTGGTTGAGGGTGGAGAGGATCTGATATCGATTTGCATCGAGGAGCAGCGTCGTCTGAAACCCGTATCGCTCGCGCAGAAGTCGATCGACCGCGGTGGCGTCGTCCGTCGCGGTATCGAGATGGGGGAGGTGTTGATACCTCTGATTGCCAATGATGAGTCCGTAGTACCTGCCGAAGTCCGGTGTTCCCTTCGGTGTCTCGTTGCTTGTCGCCGCCGCGGGTGTATCGGCGAGCCGCGAGGGGTGCGGGATCAA
>JASFUG010000340.1:0-3746 GCA_050050395.1 Nitrospirota bacterium | reverse complement strand
TCCTGCTCTACTGGCGACGCAGCCGGACCGTTCGCCGGGCGGCGGCGTGAACCGGCCCAACGGGCCGCCAGGCCAGCGTGGTAGTAGAAATCTCGCCAGGGATCGTCGCGAGTCCGTGCAAACGGCCGAAGATCCGGGTTGATCCGCAAGTCGGAGCACGCAGGCAGGCTTGCAGCCTGTTAAGGACTTGGACGAAGGTGGGCCAGGAGATGCGGCCAGTGGAGCGGACGCAGCAGAATCGTGGTGGGAAACGCGGGTCACGTCCCGGCCATGAACCGCCGGCCGAGCCAGTAGTCCACGCTCACGAAGCGCCCCCCGCCGATGAAGAACAGGGTGAGCAGCATGATGAAGTAGGTGACGACGAACTCGACGCCGTTGTTGAGCACGACGAAGTTCCCCATCTCCGTCAGCCAGTCGTAGTTCCCGTACTGCTTCAGGATCTCCTTGGCGCGATCGAGACGCTCCACCGCACCGATGGTCCGCTCGGTGGCGAACAGACCGGTATCCTCGGCGATCGCAAGCCAGCCGTTGGCACCGTGCACCTTCACCGTCGCCACCACCATGGTCACCATGAGGGGAACCACCGCCCAGCGGGTGGCAAAGCCGACCAGCAGGGCGACGGCGCCACCGATCTCGGAGAGGGTCGCCAGCCACGCCTGTACCGCGGGAAACGGCAGGCCCAGGCCCCAGTCCGGGTTGCCGAACCACTCGATGGTGGAATCCATCGCGGCGAGCTTGCGCGTCCCGGCCATCCAGAAAATCGGCACCAGGTAGAGGCGTAGGGCAAGCGGCGCCAGGAAGTCCGCCGCACGCACAGTTAGCATAAGACGCTGCAGGCGAATCAACAGGCTCACGGTGTTTCCTTCAGCGCTTCTGGATCACATCTAGGACCACTGCCGAGGATCACGTCGCGCCGCCGGAGGTCTTCCAGCAGCGCCGCGCCGCTCGCAACCACGACATCGACATCGCCGTGTTGGATCTCCGCCGCCACCCGCTCCAGGAGCTCCCGGCCGGTGCTCCCCGGCGCCTCCCGGAGCAACTCGATGAGCCGCGCGCTCACCGGATTCAGCTCCAGGAAGCCGACCTCGTCGTGGCGATCCCGATGGACCAGCAAGAAGGTCGGCTCCGCGGCGTCCGGGCGGTAGTCCGGGCCGATGCGGTGCACGGGATAGCGGTATCCCATCGTCCACGCGTGGGGCGACAGCACCGGCACGCCGTCCAGCAGGTCGCCGCCGGGATCGACTCCCTCGGCCTCGACCTCCTCGTCGGCCAGGGCCAGGGCCATTTCCACCCACTCGTAGTGCGCCAGCTCCGCTAGAAACGGAGGATCGCCGGGGCGCTCGCCCCGCTCCGCCACCAAGTAGTGGAGGAACTCCTCCGGGATCTCGCGGAACAGCGGCGAGGTCGAGCGATGGTCGCTATAGAATCCCCCGACCAGCTCGTGCCATGCCGCATCCGGGGTGATTGCCCGCACCACCGGAAAGCTCTTCGCCAGGAAGCCCTCGACGTTGTTGTAGAGCAGCTCGCGGTAGATAGCCGTGCGCCGCTGCTCCACGTCTCCCGGAGGCGGTGCCGTTTTCGGGTCGCGCAGGTGGGCGGTGAACTCGAGCTGCCGCCGCTGAAAACGGGGGCGGTCACGCTGGGACGGGGTCTGGCTCATGGCGAACGGCACTCCATCTTTCCTGCCGGGCGGCGATGGTCCCGACCTCTTCAAGGAGGGTGGCGAGGGGCGGAATGTTGAAATCCCGCTCCAGCAGCGTGGGGATCACCCCGAAGCGGGCATACGCCTGCTCCAGCAACGCCCACACGGGATCGATCACGTCCGCCCCGTGGGTGTCGACGATGAGATCGGGCGCCTCCACGTAGTGGCCGGCGACGTGGATATAGGCGACGCGTTCCGCGGGCATCGCCGCCAAAAACTCGCTGGCGTCGTAGCCGTGGTTGACGCTGTTCACGTAGATATTGTTGACGTCCAGGAGGAACCGGCAGTCGGCTTCCTCCAGCACGGCCGTCACGAAATCCGCCTCCGACATCTCCTGTCCGGGTGCGGCGTAGTAGGAGACGTTCTCCACCGCGATGGGCCGCTCCAGGATCTCCTGGGTGCGGCGGATGCGCCGGGCCACGTAGTCGATCGCCTCTTCCTGGAACGGGATCGGTAACAGGTCGTAGAGGTGCCCGTCGTCGCCGCAATAACTCAGGTGCTCGCTGTATAGACGGACGTCATGTGTGTCCAGGAACCCCTTCAGTCGTCGCAGGAAATCCTCGTCGAGGGGACGCGGCCCACCGAGGTCCAGCGACAGGCCGTGACACACGAAGGGATGACGCTCGGTGAGGGCACGGAAGCGACGCCCCAGGGCGCCGCCGACCCCCAGCCAGTTCTCGGGGGCGACCTCCAGGAACTCGACCGGACCCGGCTCGCGGAGCTCGTGCAGAAAGTCGCGGCGCAAACCGAGGCCGGCACCGTGGATATCGAAGAGGTTGTCTGGCATGTCAGCGCCTCTCGCGGATGCGCGTAGGGGCACGGCATGCCGTGCCCCTACGCGCTACGGTGCTCTTCAGACAGCCGCCGTGCCGTCGTCGACCATGGAGCTGCCGCACTTGCCTTCGCCGCACTTGCCTTCGTGGCTCTTCTTGTCCGCGCCACAGGCAACCTCCGGGGCCTTCTTGTCGCCACACTTGCCCTCGCCGCACTTGGCCTCACCGGCCTTCTTGTCGGCACCACAATGGGCCTCGGTGGCGGTCTTGTCGGCGCCGCAGTGCGCTTCGGTGGCCTTGTCGCCGCACTTCCCCTCGCCGCACTTGGCCTCGTGAGCCTTCTTGTCGGCGCCGCACTTGCCCTCGGCGTCGGCCACCATGTAGCCCTTGGCCAGGCTCTTCATGCCGAAGGGGTTCTCGGCAGCGTAGCCCGCCGGGGCGGTCAACAGGCCGGTGGTGACCACGGCGCCGATGGCAAGGCCCAGGGCCTTGGTACTCCGGGATGAGGTCTGTTTGGTGTCGGACACATCGATCTCCTTCAGGTTGGTTTGGGGGGGAAAGCGTCGATGCCGGGGGGAGAGCAATGGCTGTGCCAGCCACGACCGGAATCCGGCGCGGGAAACTTATTACGTTATTTTTCCGATCGCTAGTGATCACTTTTTGTTCCACGACCCGACGAGGCCCCGCCTCTGGCGGCGCCATCGGTCGACCAAAATGGTCAACCGATCCGCAGTACACTTGGTCCAGAGACACCTCCACGACGACTGGAAAGGAGGTGAAAGATGTTCTGGTCACGGGTTCTGGCGGTGGTGGTCGCCCTGTGCGCCGCGATCCCGGCGGGGGCGCAGACCCTGCAGGACGACCTCGCGGTGTTCGGCGAGTGCATACAGCAGCGGGAGCAGCCGCGGATCGAACGCATCGGCCGTGAGGCATACCGGGACGATGCGTGGGTTCCGGCACCGCCACCGCCGACCCTGGCGCCCGAGTTCCCTGGGGTCGATCAAGCGCCCGGCGATGAGCCGCCGACGCGTGCGACCGGCGGCGCCGAAATCTAGGCGATCCGACGCCGAGCCGATTGCGCGCCGGGCGCAGGGGGCGCCGGGGGAAAGGTCTGGCAACGGCCGCCGTGCCCTGTGGTAAAAGGCGCTGGATGGACGTGGACCAGCCCCTGGTGATCGGCACCGCCGGTCACATCGATCACGGCAAGACCTCCCTGGTCCGCGCGATCACCGGCATCGACACCGACCGCCTCGCCGAGGAACAGCGCCGCG
>JASFUG010000339.1:0-3753 GCA_050050395.1 Nitrospirota bacterium | reverse complement strand
CCGGTCTGCACCGTGAAGTCCGTCGGATGGCGCAGACCGTGGGGGGCAGTGACCACCACCGTATCCGGCCCCGCGGCGAGCAGCTCTGCCGCGAGGAGGCGCGCCGCCGACGTGGTGTCGGCCACGTCGCCCGCACGAGACCCGGCGACCGCCGGTACGATGATCGGCGCATGGGGCAACAGCCCGGCGGCAATGGTCGAGGGAGCCATGGCGGTCTCCTTTACCCCGGGGAAGTGCCCCCACACGCGCGGGCGCCCCGTCCACTGGCGGCCCCGGTGGTGACCTTGCTCACCGCCACGTACCGCTCGGCGGCGGGCGGCAGGGAGGGGATCATCGCCCAGGGAGTGGTCCCCGAGGCAGCGTAAACAACCTTCGACACCCTCCAAATTTAGCGCAAAGTGGGGAGTCGGCGCGTGCCGGTCGCGACGCCCCGCCGCGTCGGTGGTGCCGTTTCCTCTGCCGCCGGCGACCTGCTCGCGAAACTTCGCGTGCCGATCGAGGTCTAGATCCGCGCTCGGCGTCCGGACCCCCGTTACTCGCAGCGCGGAGTACCAGTCGTTCGCCCTCGAAGACTGGAGGCGACGCCCGGATTCGAACCGGGGATAAGGGCTTTGCAGGCCCCTGCCTTACCACTTGGCGACGTCGCCCGCGGCGCGGGAAAAAAAACGGCTGGGACAGTGACGAGCTGCCCCAACCGGCGATGTTTGGAGCGGGAAACGAGATTTGAACTCGCGACCCCAACCTTGGCAAGGTTGTGCTCTACCCCTGAGCTATTCCCGCATGAACGCAAAGAATTATCGGCGAGGGGTGTGGGGGAGTCAACGAGGGAGGAGCGGATGGATCTGGATGGCTTGCTGAAACGGCTCGCCGGTCTGGCGGGTGGCCAGACCTGGATCCTGCAGGCCTTCGTCGTGATCTTCCTGGCCCTGGTCGTCGATTTCCTGCAACGCGGCGTGCTGCGACGCCTGCACAAGCGGCTCACGGCGACACAGAACCCGTGGGACGATGCCCTGATCGACGCCCTGCGCCGTCCCCTCGGTGTCCTGATCTGGATCGTCGGCATCAGCTTCGCGGCCGAAATCGTCCGCAAAGAGGGCGGCGGGGCGATCTTCGATGCGGTGGTCCCGCTGCGCGATGTAGGGGTGATCGCCGTCATCGCGTGGTTTCTTGTGCGCCTGGCACGGGGGGCGGAGGCCAACGTCGTGGCCAGGCGCGAGGCAGCCGGCGAACCGGTTGACCGCACCACGATCGACGCCATCGGCAAGCTGGTGCGGGTGTCGGTGCTCATCACTGCCACGCTGGTCGCGCTGCAGACTCTCGGTTACTCCGTGTCCGGCATCCTCGCCTTCGGCGGTGTCGGTGGTATCGCCGTCGGCTTTGCCGCGAAGGACCTGCTGGCGAACTTCTTTGGTGGCCTGATGATCTACCTCGACCGGCCGTTCGCGGTGGGAGACTGGATTCGCTCCCCCGACCGCGAGATCGAGGGCACCGTCGAGGAGATCGGCTGGCGTCTCACCCGGATCCGCAGCTTCGACAAACGGCCGATCTACGTGCCCAACGCGATGTTCGCCACCATTGCCCTGGTCAATCCGTCGCGAATGAGCCACCGGCGAATCTACGAGACGATCGGCATACGCTACGAAGATGCCGGCAAGATGGCCGCCATCACCCGCGACGTGAAAGCGATGTTGCTCGACCATCCGGAGATCGATGCCAGCCAGACGTTGATCGTGAACTTCAACGCCTTTGCTCCCTCCTCCCTCGACTTCTTCGTCTACACCTTCACCAAGACCACCAACTGGGTGCACTACCATGAGGTGAAGGAGGACGTCCTGTTGCGCATCCTCGAGATCGTAGCGGCACGCGGTGCCGAGGTCGCCTTCCCCACCTCCACGGTCCACGTGCCGGACGGGGTGGCGGTAAGGGTTGACGGCGCCGCGCCGGACGGTCTTTCCGCGACCACCGGTGCGGGTTAAATGCCTTGGGGGCGTATCGGCACAACCGTACACTACCGGTGATTTCAGCGGAGGATGGATGGGTATCAGTCTGAGATTGTCGGTAGTCGCCGTAGCCGCGCTCTGGCTCGCGGGATGTCACGAGTCCGCGGACACCTCCGTGGAGGGCAGCGCGCACGTTCCAGCCACCGGCGGCGGTACCCAGCAGATCGCATTGCCACCCACCGGTGACGTCGCCGTCACCCTCACCGAGGGGGCAGTGGCGGAGGACACGACGGTCACCCTCGCGGCGGTCGACCGGGAGGTGCCGGCGGGGTTGGGAATCCTCAGCAAGGTGATCCGCATCGGCCCGACGGACCTGACCCTCCAGACTGCCGCCACCCTGACCTTCAACAACTACGCAGCCGTCGCACCGGAGGGGACCGACCCAGCCAACCTGACCATGGCCTTCCTGGGCGACGACGGTGTCCTGGAACGAATCGAGGCGAGCCCCTTCTTCGGCTCGTTGATCGGGTCGATCGGCCACTTCGGCGACGTGGTCCTCGTGGAGCTGCAGCCGCGGACGGTCACCCTCACCGCCACCGAGGACCCGGTGGTCGGGCAGGTCCTCCAGACGGTATCCGCCGCGGTGGGATCCCAGGTCGCCGGCGAAAATGCGCGGGGGTCCTACACGATCGAGTTCGAGACCGACGTGGGCGACCTGAGCGCGTCCTCCGCGTCGGCCTCGGCGGGATTGCCGGCGACCGTGCGGCTCACCTCTCCGGAGACCACGCGGGCGACCGTGACCGCGACCGTGGCGGACTCCGTGATCTCCAACTTTGCGGAGGTGCAGGTCGCGGGGAGACAGGTGCGTGTCGAGACCTCGATGGGCGATTTCACCCTCGATCTCTTTCCGCTGGACGCCCCCGGCCACGTGGCCAACTTCCTCAACTACGTGGAGACGGGGCGCTATGACGGCACTCTCATTCACCGGGTCGTCGACGGATTCGTCATCCAAGGGGGTGGTTTTCTGCCCGGCGGTGGCTCCGTAGACCGGGACCCTCCCATTGCCAGCGAGGCGGACAATGGCTTGAGCAACCAGCGGGGCACGCTCTCCCTCGCTCTAGGCTCAGAAGGTGGGGTCACGAACCCACAGAGTGGTACCTCCGAGTTCTTCGTTAACCTGGGGGATAACTCGCGCCTCGACCCAGACTTTACGGTCTTCGGTAAAGTGGTGGAGGGGATGGATGTGGTGGACGCGATCGCCGCGTTGGAGGTACCAGGGACAGAGACGCCACGTGAGGAGGTGGTAGTGACAGATGCCTTCGTGGTCACTGAGTAGGTCCGAACGCCGGAGGCGGCTCCGCCAACCGACCTGATCGCCCTATGGTGGATCGCCCTGCGGGCATTCTGCCTACGTGATCCCGGCTACCTCCAGCACCACCGCCTCGTCCACGTCGGCGCGCACCTCCACACGTCCCATCTCCCTCGGCAGGACGTAGCGCGGCATGCCCTCCACGGCCTTCTTGTCGTGGCCGATGGTGGCGAGGAAATCGCTCTTCGGGAGCCGCGGATAGTCGGTGGGTAGACCGGCGCGGTCGAGGAGGGCGCGGAGGCGCTCCGCTAGCCCCGCCGGGCAGAGGGTGAGGCGCTCCGCCAGCCGCGCCGCCGCCACCATCCCGATCGCCACCGCCTCACCGTGGAGGACCGTGCCGTAGCCGCTCAGGGCCTCCACCGCATGACCGAAGGTGTGGCCGAAGTTGAGGATCGCCCGCAGGCCGCCCTCACGCTCGTCCTGTGCCACCACCTCTGCCTTGAT
>JASFUG010000338.1:0-3777 GCA_050050395.1 Nitrospirota bacterium | reverse complement strand
TCTTCGACTCTACCCAGCCTCCTACTGCGGCGGCGCGAGAGCACGCATCTACTGCGTTGCGCTTGGATCGGGTGCTCGACGTACTGCAACGGCCTGCGCGCCCGGATCCAGCGCGCGCCTTGTAGCTGCGCACCCTCGCACCGCCTCGCGACGAAACCTGGTGAGAAATGCGGGTTAGGCGCCCTGATGTCGCGGTGCCGGTGTAGCCAGAGCGGATCGGTCGTACCGGATGGCTGTTCCGCAGCACGGCTCGCCACCCCTCGTTCGACGGGAACAAGGTGCCCTGTGCACGATCGACGCGGTACTTTACCCGCCCATGATCGAGTACGTCGGCACCGTCTATCGCCCGCCCTCCGAGGCCGATAGCCTGATCCTCCAGGCGACGGTCGGGTGTTCGTACAACCGCTGCACCTTCTGCGGCATGTACCGGGATCGCACCTTCCGGGTACGCAAGCTCGACGACCTCAAGGGGGAGATCGCGTGGGCAGCGCTCCGGGACTCCGGCGTGCGGCGGGTCTTCCTCGCGGACGGCGACGCCCTGGTGGCGCGGGCCTCATATCTGGAGGCGATCCTGGAAGAGCTTCGCCGCTCCTTTCCTCACCTGCAGCGGGTGAGCTGCTACGCGTCCCCCCAGGCCCTCCAGGCGCGTACGGTGGAGGAGATGGCGCGCCTCGCGGAGCTGGGCCTCACCCTCTACTACCTGGGGATCGAGTCGGGCCACGACCGGGTGCTCGCTGACCTCGACAAGGGGGTGGACGCGGCGGAGATGGTGCGGGTCGCCAACAAGGCGAATGCCGCCGGCGTCAAGCTCTCCACCATGATCCTGCTCGGCGCCGGCGGCCGGCAGCTGTCCGGGGCCCATGCGATCGCGTCCGCCGAGGTGGTGAACGCGATCCAGCCGCGCTACCTCTCCACCCTCGCCATGATGCCGGTCCCGGGCACGCCGCTGTTCGAGCAGGTGGAGCGCGGGGAGTACGAAGAGATGGAGCCCCTGGAGCTGGCCGCCGAGCTGCGCACCTTCGTCGCCGACCTCGAACTCACCGGCACCATCTTCCGCTCCAACCACGCGAGCAACTACCTGGTCCTTGCCGGTACCCTGCCGAAGGACAAGGAGCGCCTCCTCGCCCAGCTCGACGCCGCCCTCTCCGAACCCGCCGATGCGCCGTTCCGGCCGGAATGGCTGCGCGGGCTTTAGAACGGTCAGCGGTCCGCGTTCAGCCTCGCCTCCGTGCCTCGTCAGGGCGGTGCCGGAGCGGAGGCGCACGTAACCGATCTGTTGCGGCGGATGACCGGTAAGGCGGTCGTGCCGAACGCCCTCCCCCCAAGCCCCTTCCCGCAGGGAGCGGGAGCTGACAGTTGATCGCCGACGGCTGAAAGCTGTGCCTCTATGACAGCTATGACAGCAGGGTCAGCGGTGACGCGGTAAGGGTGCGGGTGAGGAACACGGCGCCCCACCGCTTCTCTTCCAGGAGGGTCTCCTCTGCCTGCTGGGCGCCGTGGCTGCTCGTGAAGAGGCCGAACACCGCCGAGCCGCTGCCCGACATCAGCGTACCCGCGGCGCCCAGGGCGAGGAGGCGCTCCTTTACCTCGCCAATACGTGGGTGGACCGGCAGAGCCACCGATTCGAGGTCGTTGTCCAGGTGGGCGCCGATCGCTTCCACGTCCCGCTCGTGGAGGGCGTGGAGCAGCTCCTTGTTGTAGGTGCACGACGAGCCGGGCTGGTCCGGATAGTTCTCGTACGCCCAGTGGGTGGAGATCGGGATCTCGGGAAACACCACGACCACGGGGATCGCCTCCGGGGCGGGGAGGGGGGTGAGATCGTCGCCGGTGCCCTCGCCACGGCACAGGGGAGCGGAGAGGAAGAACGGTACGTCGGCCCCCAGGGCCTGAGCGTGCTCGTCCAGCTCCGGGTCGGACACCGGCAGGGCGAAGTAGTGGCGCAGCCCGGCCAGGGCGGCGGCGGCGTCACTGGAGCCACCGCCTAACCCCGCGGCGATCGGGATGTGCTTCTCCAAGTGAATGCGCAGCCCGGTCTGGTTACCGATCAGGGGCCGCAGGCGCACGAATGCCTTCACCACGAGGTTGTCGATACCGGTGGGGAGGCTGGCATCACTACAGGTGAACAGCAGTCCTGGGCTGCGCGCCGGCTCGAACCGCAGGGTGTCACACAGGTCGATCATCGCTAGCACGGTGCGCAGGCGGTGCAGGCCGTCCCGGCGGCGGCTGTGGATCCGCAGCGAGAGGTTGATCTTTGCGGGGGCCTGGACGGTGAGGGTCTTCATGGACGCTCCACGGAGGGATCGGTAGCCGGGGCGGTCTCTGGGCGGCGGATGTGCGAGAAGAGGTCGGACGGAAAGTCGCGATCGAAGTGGAACTGCTGCCAGCGGAGGGCGAGGCTTCGCCTCTCTCCCAGGTCTACATCGAGGTCGCGGGGGTGTAGCCCGTTCCCCGTATCCGCGTCCAGGTAGGAGATCCGCAGAGGGGGCAGTCGTGCGCCCGCCACCTGCTGGCGTCGCGGATCCCACTGCCATTCGGGAGTACCATTCCCACAGCGTAACAGAACAGTGGTACCACCGACGTCCTCGTACCAAGGCGCACAGTCACTGGTGATGCATGGTATGCCGAGAAGAAGGCTCGGCAGGTGCGGCCAGCTGGCGGCAGGGAGGGGGAGGGCGGCGAGCATCGGGGGACCGCTGCGCCAGCCGTCGCGCACCGTCCAGAAGGCGAGGGCGGCCCCGTTCACGAGGGCGAGCAGCTGGGTCTGACCGAGATCGTCGCTGACCTCGATGCGCAATCGATCGGGCGGCACGGTGGCCACGGTGGCGATCACTCTGTGGCGCAGCAGGCCATCGCGCGCGGTGATCTCCACCACTCCCGCCAGGCGTTGACCCTGCCACGCGGCGGCGAGGTGTGTCGCATCCGCCCGCGCGGCGGCGCAGTCGGCGGGACTCACCGGGGAAGGGTGATGGGCACACGCCGCGACGACGACGGTCGATAGCGCGATCTTCACGGTGATGGCGGCGGCGCGTTGCCACCTTCCGGGCTCGCTTGCCCTCACCACACCGTGAGCACTGTGACCATCCATTCGCTCCGTGCCTCCTCCCGATGCTCGCGGCCGTGATCCGGGGACGCCGCGCAATCCTGTGGTGTGCCGCGTTGTCTCGATCAGGACCGGCGCCTCCCAGGATGCGCACAGTTCTGCTGTGAGCGATCCTAAACCCGCACGCGACGCCGGTGGTGGCCGGTCACTACGGCTGCACTGCCGCCCCGCTCTGCTGCTGACGGTGGCGCGCGATCTTCTCCGCGAGGCCCGGTACCGTCTTGCCGTCCAACTCCAGGGCGCGATTCCATTGATGGAACGAGTCCTCGGTCCGCCCGAGGGCCCAGTACACGTCGCCCAGGTGATCACGGATGATCGCATCGTCCGGGACCAGCTCGATCGCCCGTTCCAGGGCGGCTCGCGCCTCGTCCAGCTCACCGCGCCGGAAATGGACCCAGCCGAGGGAGTCGACGATGTAGCCGTCATCCGGGCGGATCTTCACCGCGCGGTTGATGAGGTCCAGGCTCTCGTCGAGGTGGATGTTCTGCTCGGCGTACATGTAGCCAAGATAATTGAGCGCGTGCGCCTGCTCCGGGTCGAGCTCGATGGACTGCTCCAGGGCGTCGTAGGCCTCCGGGTAGCGCTTCATCTTCTCGTACAGGGCACCGAGTTGAAAGTACAGGCGGGCCTCCTGCGGATAGAGCCGCACCCCCTCCTGGAACACTTCCTCCGCCTGG
>JASFUG010000337.1:0-3824 GCA_050050395.1 Nitrospirota bacterium | reverse complement strand
CCAACGATCCAGTGATGGCCGGCGTGCTGAGTGAACAGGAGATCGAGCGCCTGCGGGGCAGGGTCCTCGATTCGGGAGGCGGCTCCTACAACAATCTGGCCAACCGCCTCGGCGCCATCGACCACTCGACCGCCGTCGCCGTCGGCCCAAGCCTGCTGGTGGACGGTGCAGCGGAGCGGCCGCGCAACGCCTATGTGGGTACCCTCGATGGTCTGCTAGAGGCGGTCGATGCTGCCGCCGCAGCCGGCAGTCCGGCCGGCAGCGGGGTGGAGCAGTGGGCCTTCGTGCCGCGGTGCCAGGTCGATCTGCTCGCCCGGTACGGCCCGGAGGCCGACCTGGGCGTCGACGGTAGCCCGACCGTCGCCGACCTGTGGTTCGACCACGATGGTAATGGGGCGTCCGAGTTCCGTACGGTACTCACGGTGCCGATGGGGGCCTCCAGCCCCCACCTCCTGGCGTTGGATATCTCCGACCGCGCGAATCCGCAGGTGCTGTGGGAGCTGACCGACCGCGGTGCCATCTCCATGGGATTCGCTGCCAAGACCGCCATGGGCCACATCGTCCAGGAGGACACGGCGGGCGATCCGGTGCGCACCGCGGTGGTGTGGGTCGCCACGAGCAAGTACCGCCAGACCGATAGCGGCGGCCTGTCGCTCTACTGCTTCCGTGCGGCGGACGGCTTGAAGCTCTGGGAGTTCCACAAGCTGTACACGAGCGGCGTGAACGACATCCCGCCGCCGGTGGTGGCGGTGGACCCGGACGGTGACGGCTTCGTCGAGACCCTGATCGCGGCGGACAACGAGGGACGGCTGTGGGCGATCGACGCGCGTACCGGCAGGAGCCTGTACTGCAACGACGATCCGAGCTTCTGCGCCAATCCCAAGCCGCTCTACCCGGCGAACAACGGGGTCGACGTGGATCGACCGATCGGTGCCGCTCCCGCGGTGGTCGCGGAGGGTGGCCAGTTGATCGTCCTGTTCGGGACCGGTGGCTACGACTGGGCACCCGCCGAGACGGTCGTGCAACGTTTTGCGGGGGTCCTGGTGCCGGCGCACGGCGAGGGCATCGAGTTGTTCGACCTGCCGCTCGAGCTGGGGGATCGAATCTACTCGTCGCCGGTGGTCGACCGCCACGCCCATTATCTCTTCCTCGGCAAGAGCCAGGGGCGGGTCGGCGGCGGTGCCTCACCGGCCGATGCCGGTGGTACCGCCCGGGTACAGACCTACGACATCTCCAGCGCCATCGCGGGCAGTGTGGGGAACCCGACCACCGACGCGGGGGATGACGTCGTCCTGAATCAGACCCTGCCGGGCGGGCTGCAGCTCGAGCGCGGCGCCCTGTTCGGAGCGTCCAATGATGGCGAGGCCTTCCAGCTCGGCGACGTCGGTGCCGCCGCGGCCGAGGCGCGTCCCGAGCCCCTCGATCGCCTCTACTGGCGGGTCGTGCCGTTGGCCACGCCATGAGCGGTGATGCGGGACGGATGGCGCTGTCAGCGAGGCGGTGGTCGGCTGAGGTGTGATGGCAGTCGACCGCGGGTCCATCGGTGGTTCCGAGGAGGTGCGCGTCCCCATCGCCGAGGACAGCTTTCCGGTGCTTGCCGGAGAGCGTGATCGCAACCTCAACCTGATCGAGAAGCACTTCGGGGTGCGCCTGGTCACCAACGGCACCGAGATCATCGTGCGCGGCGGCCAGGCCGCGCGGGTCGCCGTGCTGCTGCGCGACCTCGTGGATAGCCCCGCCACCTGCACGGCGCCGACCGGCGAGCTCGAGCAGTTCCTGCAACGCCTCGCGCGCCAGCCGGAGACCCGCCTCAACGAGCTGCTCGGCCATGAGATCGTGGTGGGGAGGCGGCGGGTGGTACCGCGCAGCCGCGGGCAGGTCGCCTACCTGGATGCCATCGCCCGCCACGACATGGTGTTCGGCATCGGGCCCGCGGGTACCGGCAAGACCTACCTCGCCATGGCCACGGCGATCCGCGCCCTGCGCGAGCGGGAGGTGAACCGCATCGTCCTCACCCGGCCGGCGGTGGAGGCGGGCGAGTCCCTCGGCTTCCTACCCGGCGACATGCTGGAGAAGCTCAACCCCTACCTGCGGCCGCTGTACGACGCCCTGTACGACATGGTGCAGGCGGACAAGGCGGCGTCGATGCTGGAGCACGGCACCATCGAGATCGCGCCCCTGGCCTTCATGCGCGGCCGTACCCTGAACGACGCCTTCATCATCCTCGACGAGGCGCAGAACTGCACCTCGGAGCAGATGAAGATGTTCCTCACCCGCATGGGCTTCAACTCGAAGGTGGTGGTCACCGGCGACATCACCCAGGTCGACCTGCGCCAGGGGCAGACCTCCGGGCTCAGGGAGGTCCGCGATGTGATGGGGGCGGTGCCGGGGGTGGCGTTCGTCTATCTCGACCATCGCGACGTGGTGCGCCACCCCCTGGTGCAACGCGTCATCCAGGCCTACGACCAGCACCACGCGCGCCGGCGCGGCGACCGTTGAGCGAAGTGCTGGTCAGCCAGCGGGCGACCCTGGCGCTGGACGGCGCAGCCGTGCGAGACCTGCTGCTGCGCGCCATGGGGCTGCTCGCGGTGGACCACGAGGTGAGCGTGCTGGCGGTGGACGCGGCGGAGATGGCGGAGCTCAACCACTCGTATCGCGGCAAGACCGGCCCCACCGACGTCCTGTCCTTCGCCCTCAACGAGGGGGAGGGGGGGGAGGCGCAAGAGTACTGGCTGGGTGATATCGTGGTGTGCCCCGCGGTGGCGGCGCGCCAGGCGGCCGAGGCGGGACACTCCGCGGAGCGTGAGACGTGCTGGCTGCTGGTACACGGCCTGCTCCATCTTCTGGGATACGACCACGAACGCGGCGCTGCCGAGGCCCGCATCATGCGCGACAAGGAACAATGGCTGCTGAGCAACCTCCTCAACGAAGCGAGCTAGACCAGGCACCGGGAGAGTGGCCCGAGCAGCTGGAGCGCGACAGCCGCTACCGGCCTGGCACGTGGTTCGAGAGCGCCAACTACGCGGTCGAGGGGGTGATCACCGCGGTCCGCTCCGAGCGCCACCTGCGCATCCACCTGCTGATCGGCGTCGTGGTGATCATCGCCTCGCTCTACCTCCAGGTGACCCTCCAGGACTTCCTGATCCTGGCCATCGCGATGATGCTGGTGTTCTTCGCGGAGCTGATGAACACGGCGGTGGAGGTGGTGGTCGACCTGGTCACCCTGGAGCGCGACCCCCTGGCCAAGATGGCCAAGGACATCTCCGCAGGCGCCGTCTTGGTGACCGCGTCCCTGGCGGTCATCATGGGCTACATCACCTTCGCCCCCTACCTCCGGAGCTGCTTCGAGATGACCATCGCCGAGATCCAGGTGGCGGACGAGCACCTGAGCATCGCCGCGCTCCTACTCACCATCGTGGTGGTGATCTTCTGGAAGGTGAAATCGGGCCGCGGCCGCCCCCTGCGCGGGGGGCTGCCGAGTGGTCACACCGCGGTCGCTACCTGCGTATGGGCCGCGGTCACCCTGATCACCGCCTCGCCGTTGCTCTCCATCCTGGTGGCGGTGCTGGCTGTCATGGTGGGGCTGAGCCGCGTTACCCTGGGCATCCACTCCCGCGTCGAGGTCCTCCTCGGGGCCGCGGTCGGCGGGTTCGTGACCCTGGTCCTGTTTCAACTGCTGGGATAGCCGTGGGTTTTTTTCGTCGCAACAAGAAGGTCGGCCCGGAGGAAGAGGCGCACCGTGAGGAGGGGGTAGGCGCGGGCGAGGTGCAGGTCTCGGCAGAGGAGGTCGCCGAGGCGCCGGCCGAGGAAAAGCCGCCTGCGCC
>JASFUG010000336.1:0-3824 GCA_050050395.1 Nitrospirota bacterium | reverse complement strand
TCGATGAAGGCGCGCCGTGGCTCCACCACGTCACCCATGAGTACGGTGAACATCTCGTCGGCGGCGAACAGGTCGTCGAGGCGTACCTGTAGCAGAGTGCGCCGCTCCGGGTCCATGGTGGTCTCCCAGAGCTGCTCCGGGTTCATCTCGCCCAGCCCCTTGTAACGCTGGATGGTGAGGCCGCGCTTGCCCACCTCCTGGATGTGATCGGCGAGGGCCTCGATCGAGGGCAGCTCGATACCGCCGTCGCCGATCTCCTCCTCCTCCGAGGCCTCCTCCCCCCCCCCCTTGGCGCGCACGACGCGGAACGGTGGCTCTCCGACGCCGTCGAGCTCTTCCTTGAGGGCACGCAGGCGGTGGAACTCCGGGGACTCGACCATCTCCGCGGTGATCGCGAGCTCGGAACCGTTGCGCACAACGATGGTGTAGTGGCCATGTTCCTCGTCGCGCACCAGCTCCAGGAAGACCTCGTCGTCGTACCCGCGTAGGGTGGCGAGCACCTTGAGAAGCCTGGCCTCATTGTCGAAATCGAGGTTGCCCCGTACCTCCTTGGAGAGCAGCCCGTCGAGCAGGGCGTGGCTCACCCCGTGGCGCTCGTACCGCGCCTGGGAGGCGCGATACTCGCCCACCGCCTTGAGGATGCGGATCAGCCGGGTTTGCTGCAGGGTCCGTCCCTCCGCCTGGACCCGCACGCGGCTGGTGGCGGTGGTGAGCAGGTAATCGATGAGATCCGCGTCCGACTGCAGGTAGCGCTCTTGCTTGCCACGCTTCACCTTGTACAGGGGCGGCTGGGCGATGAACAGGTGGCCACGCTCGATGATCGCCGCCATCTGGCGGTAGAAGAACGTGAGCAACAGGGTGGCGATGTGCGCGCCGTCGACATCGGCATCCGTCATGATGATGATCTTGTGGTAACGCAGCTTGGCGATGTCGAACTCGTCGCGGCCGATGCCCGTGCCGATCGCCGTGATCAGGGCGCGGATTTCGTCGGAGGAGAGCATCTTATCGAAACGCGCCTTCTCGACATTCAGGATCTTGCCCTTCAGCGGCAGAATCGCCTGGTAGTGGCGGTCCCGCCCCTGCTTGGCGGAGCCGCCGGCGGAGTCACCCTCGACGATGAATAGCTCGGATCGCTGCGGATCGCTCTCGGTGCAGTCCGCGAGCTTGCCCGGCAGGGTGGAGACCTCCAGGGCCGACTTGCGGCGGGTGAGCTCGCGCGCCTTGCGCGCCGCATCCCGCGCTTCGAGGGCGTTGACCGCCTTGGAGAGGATTGCGCGCGCCACCTGCGGGTTCTCCTCCAGGAAGCGTCCCAGGGACTCATTCACCGCTGCCTCCACCAATCCCTTGACCTCGGAGTTGCCGAGCTTGCCCTTGGTCTGGCCCTCGAATTGCGGATTGGAGAGCTTCACGGAGATCACCGCGGTGAGCCCCTCGCGGACGTCGTCCCCGGACAGGGCGCCACCCTTGAGCTTCTTCAACATCCCGGCCTGATTGGCGTAGTTGTTCAGGGTGCGGGTGAGGGACGCCTTG
Source organism: Nitrospirota bacterium (assembly GCA_050050395.1). Lineage (GTDB taxonomy): Bacteria > CG2-30-53-67 > CG2-30-53-67 > CG2-30-70-394 > CG2-30-70-394 > DASWHD01. The sequence continues at coordinate 2,294 of JASFUG010000336.1, read as the reverse complement.
AAGCCGATCAGGTGGGTGCCGCCGTCGTGGGTGTTGATGTTGTTGGCGAAGCAGAAGATGTTCTCCTGGTAGGAGTCCGTGTACTGCATCGCGATCTCGATGGCGTACGATTTGCCCTCGCGGGTGACCTCGCTCTCCAGGTAGATCGGCTGCTTGTGGAGGGGGGTGCGATTGCGCGCCAGGTGCTCCACGAACGAGACGATGCCGCCCTCGTAGTGGAAGTCGTGATGGTCGCCGGTGCGCTCGTCGTGAATGACGATGCGCAGCCCCTTGTTGAGGAAGGAGAGCTCGCGCAACCGCTGGGAGAGGGTGTCGAAGGAGTACTCGGTGGTCTCGAAAATGTCCGCCGAGGGGCGGAAGGTGATGCGCGTCCCGGTCGATTTGGTGGTGCCGGTTGCCACCAGTGGGCCGTCGGGCTCTCCCAGGGTGTAACTCTGTTGGTAGACCTTGCCGCCGCGCTTGATCTCCACGGACAGGTGCTCGGCGAGGGCGTTGACGCACGATACCCCGACACCGTGCAGGCCGCCGGAGACCTTGTAGCTTCCGGAGTCGAACTTGCCTCCGGCGTGCAGGGTGGTGAGCACCACCTGGGCCGCGGGGACCCCCTCGCTCTCGTGCAGGTCGACCGGGATGCCGCGGCCGTTGTCGACCACCGTGACCGAGTTGTCGACGTGCAGGGTCACCGTGATCTCCGTGCAGTGGCCCGCTAGGGCCTCGTCCACGGAGTTGTCGACCACCTCGTAGACCAGGTGGTGGAGACCCGCCGGACCGGTCGAGCCGATATACATGGCGGGCCGCATGCGCACCGCCTCCAGCCCTTCGAGGACCTTGATGCTCCGTGCGTCGTAGGTGTTGGGCTCAGGAGTCGACACGTTGGCCATGGCCTTCCTTCGAGGAGAGCTGCTGATGTGCCCCGTTTGCGCCGTGCGCCCGGGGTATCGAGGCCGGTTGACGCGCCTCAGGTCGCGACGACCACTCCGCGGTGGACGCGAAAATGGCGGGCACCCGGCAGCCAGCGGTCGAGCCGCTCGGCGCCGACCGCGGCGATGACCGCCTGGCCGCCACCGGCGGCAACGGTCGTCGCCATGTGCGCGCCGCGGCGCTCGTCGAACTCGGCGAATAGCTCGTCGAGGAGCAAGATCGGGATGGTGCCGTGGTCACGCCGGTAGAGCTCCACTTGTGCCATGCGCAGGGCGATGGCCACCGCCCGTAGCTGGCCCTGCGAGGCGTACTGCCGGCAGGGGAGCTCGCCGAGCTGGGGAGAGAAGTCGTCGCGGTGGGGTCCAACGGAGGTCGTGAACGTACGGAGGTCTTGGCTGCGACGGTGGGCCAGGCTGTCACGCAGCCGTTCTACTGCGAGAGGTGGATCGGCAGGGGGTGTCTCCCGGGGCGCGCCGGAGGCGACATTGTAGCGGATCGATAGGTGCTCCGGAAATGCGGAAATCTCGTGAAATATGGGACCCGCCACCTCCTGCCAGGCGGCGACGAAGCGTCGCCTGACCGACCACAGCTCCACCGCAGCGGCAGCGAGCTGTCGCTCCCAGGTGCGGTGCTCGGCATCGCTCACGGCGACCTCCCGGGCACGGCGCAATAGCTCGTTGCGTTGCCGCAGCAGGCGTCGGTAGGTACGCATGGTGGCCACCGCATCGGGCCACTGGACGGCGATCGCGCGGTCGAGCAGGCCGCGACGCTCGGCGCCGGCACCGCGCAGGCTGACCAGGTCGGTCGGGGCGAACAGGACGATCGGCACCGCGGCCAACGTGATGCCCGGCGCCCCCGGTTTACCGTCGACCAGCACGGTGCGTCGCCCCACCCGCGGCAGGCGCAGGGCGATGGTGCTGGCCGAGTCGTTCGCGACCTCCGCGCGCACCACCGCCTCGTCCCGGCCGGCGGTGATCAACGGGTCGACCCGGCCCGTGCGGAACGACAGCTGGTAGGCGAGGAGGTAAATCGCCTCCAGGAGGTTGGTCTTGCCCTGGCCGTTGTCTCCGACGACCAGGTTGACCCCGGGGTCGAGGTCGATGGCCTGGGCGGCGAGATTGCGAAACCCGTCGACCGAGAGCCGAGTCAGGGCAGTCACGGCTAGAAAGCTTTCAGCTCTTAGCGGTCAGCTTTCTGCCTCGTGAGACATTGCCGCAGGCGCCTTGTTCCTTCCCGGCGCTGAACGCTGAGAGCTGACAGCTATGTTCACAGGCGCATCGGCATCAAGACGCAGCGGTAATCACTGCCCTCCCCCTCCGAGAAGAGGCTCGGGCTCTTGCCGTCGTTCATCTCGATGTGGATCTGCTCCGTCG
>JASFUG010000335.1:0-3845 GCA_050050395.1 Nitrospirota bacterium | reverse complement strand
CAGCAGGTAGTGGTCACGGAACGCCTGGCCGTAGCGCTGCTCGCTGAGAAACATCCCCAGGGTGACCGGCGGGCAGCCGTCGCCCAGGAGCCGCCGGGCGCTACGATTGAACCGCAGGATGTCCGCTAGCATGCCCAGGAAGCGGCGATCCACCAGCCGCCGGCGCTGGGTGAAGAGGGTGTTGAGATCGGTGCCGGCGTACTCTAGACGGCCGCCATCGACGGAGACCGAGAACGACATCTCCGTCGGCCGGGTGGCCACCCCCAGGTGGCGAAGCAGGGTGGTGAACAGGGGGTAGTTCGGCTCGTTGTAGACGATGAAGCCGGTGTCCACCGGCAAGCGGCCGCGCCCCGTGTCCACCTCGACGGTGTGGGTATGGCCTCCCAGGTAGCGGTTACGCTCGATCAGGGTGACCCGGTGGCGCCGCCGCAACAGCCAGGCGGCGGCCAGTCCCGCGATACCACTACCGACGACTGCGATGCGCTCTCCCGACATTGGGAACCCTCCCGACCTGTATGAGATGGACAAGTGTTTGTTGCTTGTGTATAAGTCTTGTACATATTTATGAACAGCGCAACCAACCACCACAAGAGATCCAAGGGAGAACCGGGATGACCTACGCAACCCTCTTTATTTCAACGCTTATATCTCTACTGACGGTCGGCAAAGCCGGTGCCGACGCGCCCTGCAGCCCCCTGCTCGACGTCTCGATGCGGCCGCTGGCGGCGGCAGAACCTGTACACCTCTGCGAGGCGTACCGCGGCAAGGTGGTGCTGATCGTCAACACCGCCAGCCGTTGCGGCTACACCCCGCAATACGAGGGGCTGCAGGCGTTGTACGAGGCGAAGCGGGATCAGGGCCTGGTGATCCTCGCCTTCCCGTCGAACGACTTCGGCGGCCAGGAGCCGGGGAGCGCGGAGGAGATCCGCAAGTTCTGCCGGATCAACTACGGGGTCACTTTCCCGGTATTCGAGAAGATCCGCGTCGCTCGGGATGGGGCCGACCCGCTCTACCAGCGCCTGGCCGAGACCGCCGGGGAGTACCCGGCCTGGAACTTCCACAAGTACCTGCTGGATCGCCAGGGTCGCCTGGTGGCGAGCTTTCCGAGCCGCGTGCGCCCGGATGACCCGCGGCTCGTGAAGGCGGTGGATGCGGCCCTGTGAGCGGGGACGGACAACCCTCGACCGCGCCCGCGAATTCGTTCCAGCCGCTGCTGCGAACCCGCGGTGCGCCGCCAGCCTGCTCTTCTCAGGAGGCGCGCCCGCGGGCCGCGGTACCGCCTCGAAGCGCGCGGCTCAGGCGTCGCAGCCCCTCAGGGATGTGCGAGCCGAGGCAGATCGCTCCGACAGCCTCGATCTCCTGCGCATGGCGGGCCGCGCCAAGACCGCCGATACAGACCGGCACTCCGGCGGCCTCGACCAGCTCTGGCAACCGTACGGCGAGGAGGTCGCGCGCCGGCTCGGTGGCACCCGACAGGACGATGGCGTCGCCGCGGGAACGCCGCGCCGCACCGGGTAACTCCTCCAGAGGCATGTCGGCCCCGAGGAGCACGAGCCGATAGCCGTGACTCACGGCGGAGAGGCAGAACAGCAACAAGCCGAAATCGTGACGCTCATCGGGCAGACAGGCAGCCACCAGCCGCGCCCGTGAGCCTCGGCGTCTCTGGTGATGGAGACGCGCGCCCAGCTTGTTGCGAAGATAGGCAGAGAAGAAGTGCTCCTCCGCCACATCCCCGGTGTGATCCGCCCAGCGCTCACCGATGAGCTCCAGCAGCGGCGCGATCAGTTGGTGGGTGACGATGTCCACGGGGTAGAGAGCGAGGGCGTCGTTGTACACCGCATCGAGGGCGGGCTCGTCGAACTCGGTGATCGCGGCCACCATGCGCTCCAGGTAGGGGCGCCAGGGGTCGGCCCCGGTCGCGTCGAGGCCACCGTCCGCGGCGTCCACTAGGCTCGCCGCCTGTCTGATGGACATCCCCTGGCCAAGCAAGCCCACCACGCGGTTGATCCGATCGATGTCCGCCTGGGTGTAGAGGCGATGACCCTTCGGCGTGCGTTGCGGCCTGACCAGGTTATAGCGTCGTTCCCAGGCGCGCAGGGTCACCGGGTGAACGCCGGTGATGCTAACGACCGTGCGGATCGGGAACAGTCGGTCCGGGGAGGGCGTGTCGCTCGTGGAATCGTTCATCGGCATCATCGCGGGTGCAGTATTGTAGAAGATTTGCACAAAGATACCGAGAGCGGCGCCGAAGACAGTGGCGGGCGATGGGCCTGCTCAACCACGGTCATCCGGCCCGCCGGCCCCAGACCGCGTGCACCGGGTCGGAGAGCGGGCTCTGCCCCGTGTGTGGATCGTCCGACGGTCGTGGAAGGCCTCGCAAGGAGAAGGTCTCCAGCTCCCGAAACCGAGAGCCGTGGCGGAAGTAGGCGAGCACCAGCCCCGGCCGCTCGAACTCGTGCAAATCCTCCCAGATACGGACCACCTTGGGCGGGAACCAGCGGTTGGAAAACACGACGACGAAGATGCCGCCGGGTCGCAAGACCCGCGCCACCTGCGCGAACACCTCTATGGGGTGAGTGAGGTACTCCACAGAGACGGTGCAGACCACGGCGTCGAAGGAGCCGTCGGCAAAGGGTAGAGCCGGTTGATCGTTGAGGTCGTGCACGACCCGTTCCGCCAGGATCGGGTTGGCGTCGAGCTCGTCGCGGCTCAAGCCCAGGCCGGTCACGGCGGCCGGGCGAAGAACTGCGACCGGGACGTGGGAGTCCCAGCTCGCCATCAGGTCGAGGATCCGTGCCCCCGGTGGGAGGAGGCGCTCATAGAGCCTGCCCACCTGCTCCAGGGCCGCGGCATCGAGGTGGTTCACCCATCGCGGTATCCGGTAATAGCCGCCGTCGGGTCGCGGGTCGCGCCGCACGAAGGGATCATCCGCGAAAAAGTTGGTGGTGAGCTCGCCGTACGGGACCTGCATACCCGGCCCGGTGGCGAGCTCCGCGATGGCCTCCTGACATCGCCCGCCGTGCTCGTTGGGGGCGGCCCGCATCCCACGGACGGCGGTGCGGACCTCGACGTCGCAACGCGCCAGGGGATGATTGGCATCGAAGACCAGGTCGTCCGCCGTCCGGGCAACCAGGCGGATGGGGGTGGCGTCCTGGCGAAAGCTGCCGTCGATACCGGCGAGGATCCCCTTGGGGTAAAAACGACCGAGGCGCGGCTCCAACCAGCGGCAGGGGAGGAACCGTGTATCGAAGGCGGCGATGGAGGCCCGCAACAGTTGCTGCTCGCACCACTCGGGCAGCAACGCGCCGGGTGCGAAGCGGTGACTGGCGCGATGTCCCAGCCGGCGACCGAGCACCTCCTCTTGGAGCACCGGTGGCAGCAGGTCGAGGTCGCGCCAGACGTTGAATCGAGCGAGGTGGAGGCGATCTTGGTGGCGAGCGTGGGCGCTCTGCCACCGGAGGGTAAGGTCGAGGGCGACCTGACAATGGTGATCGACCTCTTGTCTTTCAATGACGCCGGTCATGGTCATCTCCTGGCCGCAGTCCCGGACCTTCGAGAGCGACGGCGTGGGCTCGCGGTCATGACAAACGGGGCTCGAGCCATGGCGGTCGCGACTCAGGCAGCATTTTCGAAGGCGGGCCGCAGAACGATCTCACGCAACTTTTTCAGGGCGGCCGCCTCGATCTGGCGGATTCGTTCCCGTGACACACCGAGCTGTTCGCCGATCTCCCCGAGGGTGAGTCCCTCGCCGCGATCGTGCATCCCGAATCGCTGGAGCAGTACTTTGCGTTCGTTGTCGGCCAGCTCCGCCATCCACGACTGGATCTCGTCGTGGCGCCTGCGAG
>JASFUG010000334.1:0-3868 GCA_050050395.1 Nitrospirota bacterium | reverse complement strand
AGCGCTCGGCGAGTCGCACGACGAGATCGTCGAAGAGGACCACCGCCTGTTGACGCTCCCTTTGGAGCGCGAGCCCGTGTTCAAGATCCCCGTGTCGAACGAAGGGGTAGGCCTGCAAGACGCTGACTGACGAAGGGCATCGCGTCAACGTGCATCTGATCTACACCCTCAACCAGGCCTATATGGCGATGGCCACCGGGGCGGCGTTTGTCTGTCCACTGGCGGGGAGGCTCCAGGACCAGGGACATGATGCGATCACGCTGTTCGAGCAGTGTGTCGACGTGACGCAGACGCACAACTACTCGACCAAGATCATGTTCTCGTCCGTACGTTATCCCGAGCATGTGCGCCAAGCACTACTCGCCGGGGTGGACGTGTGCACGGTGCCATGGGGTGTGCTCAGACGGTTGAGCGACAACTCGCTCACGACGGTTGGCGCCAATCAGTTCCTGGAGCACACGCGGCTGATGAGCGTGAAAGTGCGGGACGTGATCCGTCCGGCCAATCCGGTCTGCGAGCTGTTCGAGACCGTGAACCACGCGATGGTGAAGATGACGGAATCCCGGCTCGGCGCCGTTACCGTGGTCGACGACGCAGGCAAGATGGCGGGCGTGTTCACCGACGGTGACCTACGCCGCAAGCTGCAGGAGCAGGGTTGGAATATCCTGGAACAAACCCTCGCCGATACCGGTTTTTCCGCACATCCGATCACGATCGCGACCGAGGCGCTGCTCTACGAAGCGGTCAACCTATTCATCACCCACGAGGTCGACTCCATCGTCGTGCTGGAGAACAACGCGCCGGTCGGCATGCTGGACATTCAAGACCTCGTGAGGTTGGGCGTACTCGGCTAGGGTGTCCCCTTTCGCTGTGGGCAAGGTTGACGCGACCGTCAGTGCCGTCGCCAGGCGCTTCAGCGAGCCGGGGGGCGTATTCATGACCCCGGCCCGCGCCGTGGCGACCCGGCTGCGACGTATCCGTTCCGTGGTGTTCGATTGGGACGGGGTCTTAAATAACGGCGTCAAGGGTCAAGGCCTGCCCAGCACGTTCAGCGAAGCGGACTCCATGGGCACCAACATGTTGCGCTATGCGATTTGGCGCGCAGCCGAACGGCTACCGGTGGTCGCGGTGGTGAGCGGCGAAGACAGCCGCGTTGCCCGGCAATTCGCCCGGCGCGAGCACTTCCAGGCGGTCTATACGCGCGTGCGCGACAAGCGCATGGTGATCGAGCATATCTGCCGGCGACATGACCTGGAGCGCGACGAGATCGCTTGTGTCTTCGATGACGTCAATGACCTCGCCATGGCCAGTGTGTGCGGCGTGCGCTACCTGGTGCGACGCGCCGCAAGCCCTCTGCTGACACGCCACGTCGCCGAGCACGCGCTCTGTGACTACATCAGCGCCAATGACCCCGCCCGCCACGCCGTGCGCGAGTTGTGTGAGCTGTCGGTGGGACTGCTGGGTATGTTCGGCCACGTCGTCGACTCACGGGCCGCCTACGACGCGAGCTATCAGCGATATTTCACACAGCGCCAGGCCACACGCACACACTGCTATACACAACGAGCGCAGCAGGTCGTAACGCTGCGCACCCGCCAGAAATAGAGCAGCCACACGTGGATTCGGTCGGTATCACAGAGCCGGCTACGCGTGATCCAGCGAACGGCTACGAGCAGTTGATCCATGGCAAGGCCGTGGCACGGTTCGACCGGGTGACGATAACTCCCCGGGCTTGCAATCCGGCTTCCATGACGTATCGTCGCGGTCCTGGAACGCCATACTTGCCGCTTCTCCTCCGCCGCGGACGCAAGAATCTTCATGGCGGCAACCACGCCACCGCGGTCCGTAGGCGCCGATGGGGGCGCTGACCGACTCGCAGGGCGATGTGCCACTCGATGGATGTTTCTCGCGGGGTCATCCGGGTCATGGGCAAGACGGTCGCCAGAGGGCCGGCCCCCGTCCCGATTAGAGACCTGACGTCAATCCGTAGCAGAGCCACTGGAAACCCATATGAGCCAACAGACCCTGATCATCGTCCACGGCATGGGCCAGCACACGGCGGACTCGTTCCGACAGGAGGTGCTGGCTGCCTGCCAGCAGGCCTTCGGCCTCTACGACTCTCTGAAAGATCAGGATGTCGCGACAAAGTTCGATGTCGTGTCGGTCGCGTACAACGACATATTCGACGATTTCCGCGCACAGGCCGCGGACCGCGCCAAGACGCTTGAGGAGCGACTGAGCGCCATTCAGGGCGCGTTACCGCTGGCACCTGCGCTGGCGGCGCGCATCAACGGGATCGAGGCAGGAATCCACAACGACAGCTTCTTCACGACCCACTGGCTCGACGTGTTGCTCTACCGCTTCACGATGCTGAGCGAGCTAGTGCGGCTGCGTCTGGCCGAAAAGATCGCCACGACGATCGCCGGCCACGGGCCCGGCAACGTACACGTGCTGGGCCATTCACTCGGCACCGCAGTGGTTCACGACACCCTGGCCAAGGCGTACGGCCCCGACCAGCTACGCGACGCCAGCGGCGCCGACCGGAGTCTGAGCACCACGAAGCATCGCCTGGGCAGCGTGCACATGGTGGCCAACGTGAGCCGAGCGCTTGAGAGCTTCGTTGAAGTCAAGGCTTCGGTGGTGCGGCCGGGCGAGCTGGGCTGTACTTCTGACTTTCTCGAGTATCGCCACAGACTCGACCCGTTCACACGGGTCCGACCGTTCGACCCCACGGACAACGGCAGGTGGGTATCCCATGTGACGTTCCGCAACGCCTACTCGCTGATCACCCCGACGTCGGTCACCCAAGCGAACACCCATGCGGTCGGCCACTATCTGCTCAACCCTTTGGTCCACCTGCCGCTGTTTCGCATCCTGTTCCGGTTTCGACCGCGCAAGAAGGAGGTCGATGATGCCTCTGCACGGTTCTTCGAACACACCGTCCAGACCAAGGCCGATCGCCTGGAGCAAGCGTTCGCGGACTTCAGTCCAAACGATCCCGATTCGGTGAAGGACTTGATCGACGCCGCTCAGTCGCTGAAGGCGCTGGTGGAAAGCTTCGGTGAGGAGTTCTGAACATGACCTCGCGAATCCGAACCACGATTCTCTGTCTGACGCTGATATCGCCGTGCCTGTTTCTTTTCAGCGACCCCGCTCTGGCCGGCGCTGCGCCGCCGAACCCCTGTGGCGCAAGTTCGACCCTCGAGGAGTGCATCTGTAAGCAGCAACCGCTTCCAGAGGCGGTCCATCTCCCCATGGTCCGCCAGGGCGCCATGGAAATTCGTTCGGCGCTCTGCGAGGAGCGGGCGGACCTGGACACGGTGCTTGTCCGGCTCGGCGAATTCGTGCGGGCGACGCGCGATTGGTTCGACGACTACGGCGGCTTTGTCGACGATGCGGACCAGACGACGCCACGCAACGTCAACGACGAGATCGTCCGGCTCATTGATGCCGGTCGCGGCGCACCGCCCGTCAGCGTGACGCGTAGAGACACGATGATGGTGGAGGGAACGGTGCTCGCCCCGAAGGATCCCGCGACTTGCGACGCGCGCGCCGCGGATGCAGCCGCCGGCGCCGCCTGCGTCGAAGTGCTCGATGAATTCGAGGATTTCTACAACTATGCGCAGGCAACCTACGCATCCGAGCCGGCCCTCGCGTTTGCCGGCTATGTCGCCGAGTTGGCTGCCGACTGGCAGGACTACCTGAGCAATGGCCGGTCCCAGACGCTTCTGGAGCTGCTCGTGAACAGCTATCTCTACCGGCGCAGCGAGGATGCGCGATTCAGCCCACCGCCGGACTGGCAGTGGATCCTGCTGCACCCGGATCTGGTGTTGGAGCACGTCGGTGACGCGGACGACGGCGAGCAGTT
>JASFUG010000333.1:0-3887 GCA_050050395.1 Nitrospirota bacterium | reverse complement strand
TCGAGATCGTGCAGGTGCGAGCCGAGGTGGTGGGCCGCAGCGAGCGGCCTACCCTGGCGGACGGCGACGGATCGCCCCACACGCCGGCGCCCGAGCGGACCACGTCGGTCTACTTCGACGGGGTGGACCATCCCCAGGTCCCGGTCTATCAACGGGAGCAGCTCACCCCCGGCGCCCGCCTCACCGGCCCGGCCCTGGTCCTGGAGGGCACCGGCACCATCGTGATCGAGCCCGGATTCGACGGGTCGGTGGGCGCCGGCGGGGTGCTCACCCTGACCGATCGAGTCGATGCCCCCTCCCCCTCCGGGGGAGGGCCCGGGTGGCGGCACTCGGCCGACCACACCGCCGCGGCTCCGCCGCCCCGTCCCCCCGGCCCCCTCCCGGAGGGCGGGGGAGAAGCTGCTCCCGACCCCGTCCAGCTCGAGATCTTCAACAACCTCTTCATGTCGATCGCCGAGCAGATGGGGATCAATCTTCGGCGCACCGCCTTCTCCACCAACATCAAGGAGCGCCTCGACTTCTCCTGCGCCCTGTTCGACGCGGCCGGCGGCCTGGTGGCCAACGCCCCGCACATTCCGGTCCACCTCGGCGCCATGGGGGCCACGGTGCGGGCGATCCTCGCCGCCTTCCCCGAGCCGGCGCCCGGCGACGTGTTCGTCACCAACGACCCGGCCACCGGCGGCACCCACCTGCCGGACGTGACCGTCGTCACCCCGATCCACGTCGCCGGCGCGCTGCGCTTCCTCACCGCCAGCCGCGGCCACCACGCGGACATCGGCGGCATCACCCCGGGCTCCATGCCGCCGTTCTCGACGCGCCTGGAGGAAGAGGGCGTGGTCCTGGAGGCCGAGCGGCTGGTGGCGGCGGGCCAGTGGCGGGAGGAGCACATCCGCGCCCTCCTCACCACGGGCCCCTGGCCCGCCCGCCGGCCGGAGGAGAACCTCGCGGACCTCACCGCCCAGGTAGCGGCCAACCAGGCGGGGCGTCGCCTGATCGAGGAGATGGTCGACCACTACGGCCTGGCGACGGTGGAGGCGTACATGGGCCACGTCCAGGCCAACGCCGCGGCCCAGGTGGCGGCGGCCATCGGCGGCCTGCCCGACGGCGTCCACCGCTTCACCGACCGCCTGGACGACGGCGCCACCATCCGCGTCGCCCTCACCGTGGCCGGCGAGCGTATGGCGATCGACTTCACCGGCACTGACCCGCAGATCGCGGGCAACCTCAACGCGCCCCGGGCCGTGGTGGAGGCAGCGGTGATCTACGTTCTGCGCTGCCTGGTCGCCAAGCCCATCCCCCTCAACGCCGGCTGCCTGGCACCAGTGGAGATCATTCTCCCCGACGGCACCTTCCTCTCCCCCGCTCCCGGCGCCCCGGTGGCCGGGGGCAATGTCGAGACCTCCCAGCGCATCGTCGACTGCCTGCTCGGGGCGATCGGCCGGGTGGCGGCGAGCCAGGGAACCATGAACAACCTCTCGTTCGGCGACGACCGCTTCGGCTACTACGAGACCATCGCCGGCGGCGCCGGGGCAGGCGGGCCGTTCGCCGGCCGCGACGGCTTCCCCGGTGCCAGCGGCGTCCACACCCACATGACCAACACCCGCATCACCGATGCCGAGGTCCTGGAGTCGCGCTACCCTGTGCGCCTGGTGGAGTTCGCCCTGCGCCGCGGCTCGGGCGGAGCGGGCCGCTGGCCCGGCGGCGACGGCGTCACCCGCCGCCTGCGCTTCCTCGAGCCCCTGCGCGTCACCCTCCTCGCCGAGCGCCGCGCGATCCCGCCCTACGGCCTCGCCGGCGGCCAACCCGGCGCCCCCGGCCGCAACCGCGTGCGACGCGCCGACGGTACCGTGGAGCAACTTCCCGGCAAGGCCGCCCTCGACGTTGCGCCCGAGGATGAGCTGATCATCGAGACGCCGGGCGGCGGGGGGTTCGGTGCGCCGGAGGGCTGACAGGGACGGCGTCCTTGCTGGAGTGCCGGAGCTTGACGGAAGATCGCCCGCGTCACACAATCCAAGAAGATGTATACGGAGCCGATGATGGAACGCATCGTACACGCTCGCCTGGATGAGCAAAGCGAACAGCTCCTGGAACGCCTGCGCCGGGATACCGGTTGGCGGGACTCGGAGATCGTCCGTCGCGGCATCCAGGCCCTGGCCACCCTCACCCTGGCGCCCCGCAAGGCTGAGATCGTCGGCCTCGGCCGGTTCGCCTCTGGAGTGCCCGACCTCGGGTCCGCCAAAGGCCATCTCGACGGCTTCGGACGGTCGTGACGCCGGTCCTCCTGGACACGGGCTGCATCGTCGCGATGCTAGATCGCAGTGAGCGTCACCACCGTCACTGTGTCGAGGTGGTCAGCGAGGTGAAGTCCCCGCTCATCACCTGCGAGGCGGTGGTGGCCGAGAGCTGTTACCTCCTCCGGAACCTGCCCGGTGCCCCCGCGGCGGTGCTCGCGAACGTGGAGCAGGGCATCTTCCAGATCCCGTTCCGCCTCGACGAGATCGCCGGCACGGTCAAGGGGCTGCTGCACAAGTACCGCCAGCTCCCCATCGACCTGGCCGACGCCTGCCTGGTCGCCGCCGCCGAGCGCTTGGGCACGGCCCGCATCCTCACCCTCGACAGCGACTTCGGCATCTACCGCTGGCGGCGCACCCGGCCGTTGGAGAACTTGTTGACGATCGCCGAGTAACGGCGGGGCCGGCCGGTTACGGTGCACCCACGGCCCGCAAGGCGTGCCCCTTTGCAGGCACGACTCCCGCTGCGGCCCACACCCCATGGCGGTCGCGGGAATTGCCGAACGCGACGCCGCAAAGAGGCAGGGAGACAAGGAGCGCTTCGCGTGCGGTCTAGCCCGCATTTCTCACCAGGTTTCGTCGCGAGGCGGTGCGAGGGGGCGCAGATACAAGGCGCGCGCTGGATCCGGGCGCGCAGGCCGTTGCAGTACGTCGAGCACACGATCCAAGCGCAACGCAGTAGATGCACGGTCTCGCGCCGCCGCAGCAGGAGGCTGGTGAGAAATGCGGGCTGGAGGTTACGAACCGCGAATCGACGGCAAATGAACGCCGATCAACTCGACTTTCGGCAAGGCAGCGCGGCTGCATGCGACTCATCCCTCGAACGCGAACCTGATGTTCCGAGGCTTGGATCTTCGGGAACAGTCGCCGGCGTGACCCCCGTCGTTACGGCTTGATGTATTTGCCCATCTCTGGAGCCAGAGAGAGGAGCCGACTTGCATCCTCCGAGTCCGGGTCGATCAGCGTGAAATCCGCGAACTCGAAGCCGGGTGCCACCGAGCAACCCACCAGCACGGTGTCGGATATCGGCTCCGCGGCCTGCCAGGTACCCGCCGGCACCACGTGGCAAAAGCAGTTCTCGCTGGCCGACAGGGTGATGCGTTGGGGTGGTGTGTCGGTGCCGTCCCAGGTGTACAGATTGAGGCCCGCGCCCTGGTACAGGTTCCAGACCTCGTCCGACGCCAAGCGATGAAAGCGACTCACCTCGCCGGCCTTCAGCGAAAAATAGATGTGGGTGAGGGCCGACCGGGTCGTGCCTTCCTGCGTGGAGACGGTCCTGGCCGACCTATATACCTCGCGGAACCGACCGCCCTCGGGGTGCTCGATCAGGCCGACGGGTTTCATCAACTCCTATTGAATCCCTTCTTTGGCGTAGTTCCGAAGGCTAGCGGGGCCGAGAGAAAACGTCAGGTATGGCAGGGTTGGAGACTCGCCGGTTAGATGGACGGCAGCGTCGCGCACGGAAACCAGTTGGAGAATGTTGTCTTTGACGATGCTCGGCACCGAGCATCGGCGAAGGCACTCCTCGATGCCGATGGTGAGATGCGCACCGGATCGGTCGCGCTTGTACCTGTGTCCCTCCTTCACGAACAGGGC
>JASFUG010000332.1:0-3889 GCA_050050395.1 Nitrospirota bacterium | reverse complement strand
CCGCATCCTGCGCAAGGTGGCGGAAGGGGAGAGCCATGCGATCGGCGATACCACCACTCTGGCCGACCCCTCGGTGGTCGACGATCTGATCCGCAACGCCCCGCACGGCTGAAACATCGGTGCCGCCGAATCCACGGATCAAATTTGCTGTATCCAAAGCATTAGGTATTTGGTACCTTTTTGTTGTCCGTTACCGGAAGGGACGGACGGAGCGGGAGGTGTCGAGGAGCTAGCGTGACGTCGAAGGAGACAGCAGAGCCGTGCGTTCTATCCGGGGGGCGGGGAACGCCCTCCGGTGAGTGGATCCCCTTCGATTCTCGACAAATCCGCACGGTGTTTTGGTCGGTGGCAGCGCTTGCCCTTGTCCTCCTGTTGGTACCAGACCTCGCCGAGGCCCAGCAGTCCGGGCAGGTGGTCCGTAGCCACAGCCTGGGGTCTTCTGCGCCGCGGCAACACGTCGACATCGAGCGCGGGTACCGTGACCTCTACGCCGTCACCGAGGAGGAGGGCGTAGGGTACTTCGAGGGGCGAGAGCGACGGCGCCAGCGGCGTGCCTTTATCGGTCACTACCGCACGGCGACGTTGCGCAAGCTGCGTGATTGGTCCCTCGATCTGGTTCCCGGCGAATGGTCGGAAGACGAGTCGTCCGCCGTCTCTGATGGCCCGTCGAGTGCCGGTGTGGGCGGAAGGGGTTGGGCCGCGCAGCTATTCGATCAGGTGGTCAACGAAACGGACGTGGAGCTGCGATACGGCGGCGGCGACGGCCTCACCTTCTTTCTCGGCCGAGACCTCGACTTCCACGGGCCGGACTGGCTTCGCGGGGGACGTGTCGAGGTCAACCCGGTCAACGGTGAGATGGAGGTTGACTTCGACCTACGCCGTACCTCGGTCACGTGCGGCATCGCGACGGGCGGTAGCGCGAGCGTCAAATGGCGGATCCCGTTCTAGCCGCTGCTCCCAGGCGCTAGCGGTCGCCGGGTATCGCCGCTGCGTCCCGGCTGGTGACGGGGTGCATGGCTAGCCTCCCGCGGCCCCGGTGTCCAGGCGATCCGCGAGCTCTAGCCCGCGCTTCCAGCAGTCGGCCACCGACACCCCCCGCAAATAATTGCCCGTCAGGTGGAGATTGGGGAACCGCGCCGCGTCGGTGACGATCCGCTCCAGGCGTGCCGTGTGCCCGAGGGTGTAGTGGGGGATCGCGTGGGCGAGGCGATGCACGTCGGCGAATGCCGGCGCTCCCCGCAGCCCGAGGAGCGGCTCCAGCTCGGTGATCACGCGAGACTGGATCTCCTCGGGTGACAAGTCCCGGATCTCGGGATGGCGTGCGCCACCGGCGAAGTTGGTCAGGAGACAGCACCCCTCCGGGGCCCGGGCGGGGAACAGGGTGGAGCTCCACAAGGAGCCGAGGGTCAGGAGGCGCTCCTTGGAGGGGAAGAGGGCGCCAAATCCGTCGAGGGGATGGGTGATCGACTCCCGTCGGTAGCCGAGATAGACCTGCGCCACAGGGTTGTGCTCGATGGCCTGCAGTAGCGCGGCGGCCTCCGGCAGCAGAGTTGAGAGGAGGTCGCCGGCGGCGAGGGCCGAGGTGGCGCACACGAGGCGGCGCGCGGTGAAGCTTTCGCGTTCCGTGTCGACGCGGAATCCGCCGTCGACAGCCACGACGTTGCGGGCCTGGCGGTGGAAGTGCAGTCGCTCACCCAGGGCGATGGCCGCGCCGTGCATTGGTTGTTGCATCCCCTCCCGAAAGGAGTAGAGGGTGCGATCGGCGGGCCGGTCCGGCTCGGACTTGCGGGCCTTGGCGGTCTTCAAGGCGCCGCGGATCAGGCCGCCGTGATCGCGTTCGAATCCGTCGAGGAGGGGAAAGGCGGCGCCCATGGAGATCCTTTCCGGGTCGCCGGCATAGACCCCGGACACGAACGGGTCGAGGGCGTAGTCGAGGATCTCGGTGCCGAGGCGGCGGCGGACGAAACTGGCGATGCTCTCCTCGTCACGCTCCCTGCGGCGCGGGATGAACGGCTCTGCCATTGCCCGCAGCTTGCCGCGTGCCCGCCAGACCGGTGTCTTGAGGAATGCGATCGGACCGTCGGGCAGAGGGTGAATATGGCCGCTCCGGAGGATGTAGCGGCGCGCCGCCGCCGCGGGGGCGGCGCACTTCGCCGTCAGCACGCCGATGTCGGCCAGCCATGCCTCGACCCGCCGCGAGGTGTTCAGGGTGGAGTTGGGTCCGCGTTCCAGCAGATACCCACCGACCCGGACGCTGCGGATCACCCCGCCGGGCTCGTCACCCGCCTCCACCACCCGCACGTCGCAGCCACGCCGGTGCAGGGCGTGGCCGCAGGTGAGGCCGGTGGCGCCGGCACCGA
Organism: Nitrospirota bacterium; assembly: GCA_050050395.1. GTDB lineage: Bacteria > CG2-30-53-67 > CG2-30-53-67 > CG2-30-70-394 > CG2-30-70-394 > DASWHD01. Next base: position 1,529 of record JASFUG010000332.1, on the reverse strand, counting down.
TGACCAGTACGTCGCAGTCGGTTGAGCTCACTTGGTTGGCAGGACTCGCGGTGCGAGCCCTCGGGGGTGGGGGATGGGGAATGCGGGGTGGGGGAATCGATGGCCGCGGTAGCGGCCAGATACGTATCGGCGGGTGGCGCCCATTGTCACTTCATCCGGCCCGCAGGGCCGACCTTTCCCCCATCCCTCACCCGCCCAATCCCTATCCCCCCTAACGCCGGCTCAGCTCCTTGACCGCGGCCACCATCGTCCTGGCGTTCTCCGGCGGTACGTCCGGGTGAATGCCGTGGCCGAGGTTGAAGATGTGGCCGGTGTCGCCTGCCGCGTCCAGGATTCGCCGCACCTCCTCCCGGATCCGCTCCTCGGTGCCGTACAAGGCGCACGGGTCGAGGTTGCCCTGGAGGGCGTGGGTGGCGCCGTGCCGTGCCTTTGCCGCGCCGATGTCGGTGCGCCAGTCCAGGGAAAGGACATCGGCGCCCAGCTTCGCCATCTCGTCCACCAGGTGATCGCCGCCGTTGATGTACACGATCACCGGTACACCGTCGTGCTGGAGACCGTCGATCACCTGACGGGTGAACGGTGCGGCGATCGACCGGTAGTCCTCCCGCGAGAGCGTGCCGGCCCAGGTGTCGAAGAGCTGCACCGCCTGGGCGCCGGAGGCGATCTGGTAGTTGAGGTAGGTGGTGACCTGACGGGCGAGCTTCTCCAGCAGGGTGGCAAGGGTCTTGGGCTCGCGGTAGTACCAATGCTTGACCTTGGTGAACCCCTTGCCGGTGCATCCCTCGATGGCGTAGGTGGCGAGGGTGAACGGTGCTCCGGAAAAGCCCAGCAACGGCACCCGACCGGCGATGAGCTTGCGACACAGGGCCAGAGCGTCACCCACGAATCCGAGGCCGTCCGCCGGGTCGACCACGCGCAGTCGCTCGATGTCCTCGGGGCCTTTGATCGGGTCCGGAAAGCGTGGGCCGCCACCCTTCTCGAAGACCAGCTCCAGGCCCATGGGCTCGAGCATGGTGAGGATGTCCGAGAAGAAGATCACCGCGTCGACGCCGATCAGGTCGAGGGGCTGGAGGGAGACCTCGGCGGCCAGCTCCGGGGTTTTGCACATGGTCAGGAAATCGGCCTTCGCGCGCACCGCCCGGTACTCCGGCAGGTAGCGGCCGGCCTGCCGCATCATCCAGACCGGCGTGCGTTCCACCGGCTGGCGGAAGGCGGCGCGGAGGAGGAGGTGGTCTGGCATCGGCGATGCTCCGGGGAGAAGGCTGACGACAACAGTCGGACACTATGGGCGAAACGCTCGCGTAGCAGCAAGCGTATCGGCGGGAGTTGCGGATTGATCTCACCGCGATACGAGGCCGTTTCGCAGCTGCGCGGACGTGTGTGGCCTGGCTAAGATTTGGTAGAGCCATGCTGCCGACATGCGTCGTCTATTTCGATTTCATCTGTCCCTTCTGCTATCTCGGGGCCTCTCGCCTCAGCCGCCTTCAGGCGCATTGGGCATTTGCCCTCGACTGGCGGGGGATCCAGAT
>JASFUG010000331.1:0-3893 GCA_050050395.1 Nitrospirota bacterium | reverse complement strand
GCTTGTGGTTTTGGTCCTGGTCGACGTTCAGCGACCCTAATTGGAGTTTGCTGGCCCACATACGGCCCACATTCACTCTTGAAGTGATCAATAGCCGAGCATGTTCATCAGGAGGATGACGTCGGGCAGATTGACTAGGGTGTCGCTGTTTAGATCCCCTGCGGTCAGTTCGGTGTGGGCCGGCCGTTCAGTCCTTCCACCAGGCGCATCAGGACGAGCCTCATCTTGACGAACCTGACGGGCGCCGACCTGAGCGAAACGAATCTGTACCGCGCCGACCTAAGTGCGGCTGACCTGACCGACGCTGACTTGAGGGATGCCTACCTCGTTCACACCAATCTCTCCGGCGCCACGATTGTCCACACCGATCTGGCAGCCAAGGCATTCCGTGCGGTCGACCGGCGCGCGGCGGCCTTCGAGCCGGCGACGGCGCCGCCGCCCGAGGCGATTTTAGAGCTTCACGGCCTGCAAACCACCAGCGTTCGCCCCAACCACCGTACGGGTCTTGTCCTTTTTCGTGCCTCGCTAGAGTCTGCCGGGCTGCGGCCGCGCGAACGGGAAGCCACGTTTCTTATCGAGCGCGCCAAAGCGCAGGCCGCACCTTCGTTTGAGCGGATGGCCAAGACGGTTCTCTTCGATTGGACGTCCGCCTACGGCCTCCATCCCGGGCGCGCGCTATGGACCCTGGGCGGTGTGATCGGCCTGTTCGCCGTCATCTACTGGCTTCCGATTCTCGGCGTCGGTCGGGCGCGCATCGTGCGCGTCTGGCCGGAGGGACGAGTTGTTGCCGCGTCGGAAACCTCCTTCGAACTGACCGACTCCGCTCGTGTGGAGCCGCTAACCTGCAACCCCATCCGAGGGTTGGCGCTCGCGCTCTACTTCAGCCTGCTCTCGGCATTCCACATCGGCTGGCGGGAACTCAACGTGGGGACCTGGCTGTCGCGCATCCAGCCCCAGGAGTACGCGCTGCGTGCCAATGGCTGGGTGCGCATGGTTTCGGGACTCCAGTCCGTCGTGAGTGTGTACCTGCTCGGACTTTCGATCCTGACGTACTTCGGGCGTCCGTTTGAGTGACCGCATCACCGAGTCCATGGGCGAAGCGGCCGCCGGAGTGCGGCGCAACCGAGACAACGCGGTAAGCCGTGTTGATTCTGACGCGGAGGCTCGGCCAAGCGGCCCGGGTCGGTGACAACGTGCGAGTGGCCGTGCGGGAGGTCCGCGGTAGCCAAGTCCGCTCGGCATCGAAGCAGGAGCGAACGTGTCGCTCTACCGGGACGAGGCCACGGACGCAGACCGAGAGCGATACCGGGTTGCCGCCGATGAGAGGGCGCCTGTGCGGGTTCGGTTCTGGCGCAAGCTCACGGCGTCGGTCGAGGGGTTACGGGACCGGTAGTCGATCTGCCGGCACGACCTGGGTGACCCCCGCCACCCGGGCTCAGCAACGGTCACAATCGCCCTCTCGGGCCACCCGGGAAAAGCACATTCCTTTCAGTACTCATCAATTCGCATCCACCGTGACGTCGAAGTTCCTGATTCGGGCGATCCTCGCGGTGCTGGCGTTCGCGCTCGCCGGCTTGGGTCGCCCAGCGAAGTCGGCCCCTGCCGAATCCTCGGTCGTGACGCCACTGACGACCGTGGCCATCGGCCATCACCGCGCTCTCGCGTACCTTGATGCGAACCCCGTGCGCCGGCGGCTCGCGAAGGCCACGGCGCGTGCAGCGGCGAGTGTCGTACGGGTCCAGTGTCGCGACTACACGAACGGGACCGAGAAGTGCGAGCGGGGCACAGGATTCGTCCTTGCCCACGGATTCGTGCTCGCCCCGGGGCACCTGCTTGTCCGCCACAGCGCCAATGCGCGGCTCTCTGTGCAACTCGCCGACGGAACCGAAATCGCCGCTACCCTCACCGGTCGGGGGCACCCCACGCGTACCGGTGACGCTGGCGACTTCGCCCTGCTCCAGGTGAGCGCGGGATCGGCACGGCTCCCTGCGCCGCTCGCTGTTGGCGAAGCGAGGTCCGGCGCCGAAGTCGTGATGATTGGTTTCAGCGCGGATGCGGGACTCGGCCGCGACGGGACGGTGGTCGGCAACCGCGATGGGGCGCCTCTTGCCCCGACGTGGTTGGTCGGGCGTATCACGGATCCGTACGGCGTCTACATCGAACCAGTGGCCGGGTGCCTGCCGCAAGGCGGTTTCAGCGGAGCCCCGGCGATCGACGCGACGGGCGCCGTCGTCGCGATGCAGACCGCAGTGACCACCACGCGGAGCGAGGACGCTCCCCGCGTGGTGGCCGGCGAGCAAATCGTCGACCCCCCACGATTCCGATATCGCGTGGACGCGGCGCGAATAAACGAGGTGATCCGCACCCTAGAGGAGGGCGGTGGGCGCCGGTAGCGTCAAGGTCTGGTTGCCGGCTCGCCTGAGCTTGATCGTTCGAGGGACCTAGCGGGAGCGGTAATATTCGTAGGTAGAGGCAGCTGCGGGTGGAGCACAAGAACAAGGTGGTACTACGATATCCTCAACGGCATGGCGTCGCCTCGGGCTCGAGTTTCCCGGTGCTGGTCCCAAGGAGAAACCGGAGGAGAGGTGCTTGAGAACATCCGGTACGCACCTGCGGTCTGTAAGTCAAAGACGCTAACCACCGATGTGTGGCGCTAATCACGACGCGAGAGGATGCCCGCGTCTCGGAGGTGGACATTGGGTCGTCATCCCGTGAGACGCAGGAGATCGCATTCGCTCACCGTCGTCAGACGCTACGGCCTGTTGGTCGTGTTCGCGTCGGTTGTCGGCTTGCTGTTACACATCGGGCTGGTGGGAATCGAGGCCCTCTTCATGGGGGAGTCCGCTTTCTTGGACTTCAAGAACCGATTCTGGCGTTCGGCATTTTCCTTCCCCTTTCTGCCGATTCTGCTGATGGAATTGGTCCTGACCACGGTGGTTCTTATTCTGTGGGGCCGCTTGCGCCACACCCTGCACGAGGCCCACAAACTGGATATGCAGCGCGAGCAGCACGAGACGAGGATCCGTACCCTCCAGCGGGCCATGGCCCTGCTGGCGGAACATGTCGGCCAGGAGAACAATCAGATCCTCCGCCAGATCGCAGCACGGCGGAAGAAGGGGCAGCAGACCTCCCAAACCATCGAGGCCGCGAGTCGACGCATCGCAGAGGTTTTGAGCGCGATGTCTGAAGTGAGCTTCGTGACCCCCTACAGCGAGCATGCGGACGGCGAAGGCGTCAACTTGATTCAGGAGTTGGAGCGACGATTGCAGCAGCGTGACGGAGCGGGGATCGACGAACGGTGAGCAGGCCCAACATCGTCGATTGGCCGTTTACCTGCGCTGTGACGCGGGGATTCGAACCGCGGACCTGCGCATTATGAAGTCGATGCCGTCCACGGTGTCGGCGCAGGTGCACCCACGGGCCGTGTCGCTCCTTCCTCGGCCCAATTCGGCCTTCCACGGCCTGAATCGGTCCCCGTTGAGGCCGTGGTGAGGCCAAAACCGCTACGCCATCCGCGGCGCAAACGGCGAATGCCTTTGATCACGGGCGGTTAGGGCGCCGCCCAATCCTGCGACCTGCGCATTGAGGATCCGTGGGTCGCAGACGAAGACGGTCACAGCCTCGCCGGCGAACCCAGGCGACCGCTCCCACCCGGAGTAAGGCGGCAGCGGGCCCCGCCGCCGGAGTGCGGCGCAACAGACAGGAGGTCAACCGTGTTGATCGTGACGAGGAGAGCAGGGCAGGCGGTTTGTGTCGGTGACGACGTGCGCGTGGTGCTGATGGACGTTCGAGGGAAGTACGTTCGGATTGGAATCGAGGCGCCAGCAAGCGTGCCGCTCTACCGGGCGGAGATCAGCGAGGCGGAGCGGGAGCGGTATCGGATCGGTGCCGAC
>JASFUG010000330.1:0-3910 GCA_050050395.1 Nitrospirota bacterium | reverse complement strand
CCACAACCTCGCCCAGGTCGAGCTCGACTTCGCGCTGGGCCGGCTCAAGTCGTAGCGGGGCCTGCGGCCCCCCAGGGGCTAGGGACTGGGGGTTAGGGGCTAGGGATTGATGCCGGCCCACAAGGGCCGGCAATCGTTGCTTGGTGGAACGAACGCCCCGGCATCTCTATTGGCCGCCTGCAGGCGGCCAACCATCTCTAGCCCCTAGTCCCTAACCCCCTAGCCCCTGGGGGCGAAGGCCTCCCTCACGAGCAGGGCGTCGGCACCGGGCCGCACCAGTAGCGCTCGTACTCGTCGAGGTATGAGAGGGAGCGCAGGTCGCTCATCCGGTCCGGGAAGAGCAGGCCGTGGAGGTGGTCGGTCTCGTGCTGGACCACCGTCGCGAAGAATCCCTCCACGGAAAAACGCACATGCTCCGCGTCGCGATTCAGGGCTACGACGTCCACTGCCCGGTAGCGGCTCACGCGACCGCGTAGGTCGGGGATCGACAAACACCCCTCCCAGCCGGCGACCCGCTCGTCGGTCAGGGGGGTCACGACCGGGTTGATCAAGACCGTCAACGGGATGGTTGGGGCCTCCGGATAGCGGCGGTTCTCGCGCACCTCGATGACGGCGATCTGTACCGCCTCATGGACCTGGGGTGCAGCGAGACCGGCGCCGTCATATTCGCGCATGGTCTCGATCATGTCGTCGATGAGCTGCTGGAAGCCCTCGTCCACGATCTGCGCCGGGTCCACGGCGTCCGCGGGCGTGCGAAGGACGGGATGGCCCATTCGGGCGATCTTCAGGATGGCCATGGTCGGTTTGTCGGCAAGGCACCGAGGATCACATTATCGGCGCCCGTCGCTAGTACTCAACGCGAGGGTCGTGCTCGCGTCCTCATCAGGCCGCGGCTCTGCTACCAGGGGGAACGACCGCCGCCCTCCTCGAGGATGTGAAGGAAGCGGACGACGTGGCCCAGGCGCTGGTGGTCGTGGCGGTGATAGAACGGCTTGATCAGGTTGCGGCACATGCGCTGCAGGGTGCCCCGGTCGCTGGTCACCTCAAGGTGGTGATCCTTGAGGGCGACGCCCCATGAGCCGAGGAGCTCGGCGCAGTGTTGGCGGCTAACGATCGCACCGCCGCGCCACGGGTCGATGAGGACGTCGTCCGCGTCATCCAGCACATACTTCACGATGTAATGACCAGGCATGCCGACGCCGACGATCGGGAGGCCGAGGCGGCGTGCTACGAGGATGGTGACCACGCCCAAGGCGATCGGTAGGCCCTTGCGCCTTTCCAGGACCTTGTTGAGAAAACTGTGGTCCGGGTCGTCGCATCCCACCTGGTGGCCGTGAAAGCCGCGATCGATGAACAGGTAGCGGCTCAAGGCCTCGATCCGTGCCAGCGGCTCCGTGACCCCGGTGAGGCGCCGGCCGAGCTCCTCGGCCATCTCATCGAGGGGTGCGCTCACTGCGCTCGGCTGTAGATTCGGGTAGGCGACGCCCGCCAGCAGCAGACAGCCCGTCTCCAGATCGAGGTGGGCATCGTCTTGGCGCGCAAATTCCTCCAGGTGATCGTCGATCTCCAGCGCGTGGACGCAGTAGATCACCCCCTCGATTCGCGCCAGCGCCTCCGGGTTCCGCTCGACACGCCGTGCCGCCTGCAGGGCCGGGAGGATATCCTTCCGCATCTCCAACAGCTTGTGGCGGGCCGGGCCATGGACCTTGATCTCCGGGTCCCGCAGCAGAGTGATGAGGGCGGCGATGAGCTCGGTCTGATCACTCATGGCGCCTCCCCGGTCCACCAGCGACGTCGCGCGCGGGCCGCCGGGGGTGCGGGGGCGCCAGGGCGTTCACGATGCGCAGGGGTGATGTCGGAGCGCAGTTCATCGGGGAGACAGAGCAGTGAAACTCGGGGCGACCACCAACGGCAGAACTTTACGAGGGAGTCCGGGAGTAGGCGAGGCGGCTGCGGGTGGTATTCTCCCGATCCGTGACCTCTGACAAATCTGTCCGTACCCCCTGCCAGCCGTGGCGGTGCGAGGGTTGGGTATGCCGCCGGCACCGCTCTCTGCGGGTGGCGGCCGGCGCCCTTGCGCTCGTCGCTCATCTGTGCCTGGAAGGGTGTCTCCCCTCCACCCCGCCACCGTCGCCCCAGGTCCTGCAGCCGGTGACCGGGCGAGCGGTGCCGAGCCTTACCGATGATCGTGATCGTGCCTCGCTCGTCGCCGCCCTCGACCACAGCCTGACGTACTACCGGGCACTCGACGACGCGACGCCCCTCGCCTTCGGTGACGGCACCGTCCCGGCCGGCCGCCTGCGCGCTACCCTGGAGGCCTTCCGGGATCTCGTGGTCCAGCCGCTCTCCGTGGTGCAGTTCAACCAGGAGCTGCGCGAGAGGTTCGACCTGTACCGGTCCGCGGGCAGCGACGGCCGCGGACGGGTGGTCTACACCGGCTACTTCGAGCCGGAGCTCGACGCCTCCCTCACCCCCACCGACGATTACCGCCACCCGTTGTACGGTCTGCCAGAGGACCTGGTGACCGTCGATCTGGGGCAGTTCCGCGATGACTACCGGGGGCGGACCCTCGCCGGCCGCCTGGCCGGCCGCCGCCTCGTTCCCTACGCCGATCGCGGCGCCATCGTCGCCGGTGCCCTGGCGGGACGCGGTCTGGAGATCGCCTGGGTCCGGGATCCGGTGGAGGCGTTCTTCCTTCAGATCGAAGGCTCGGGCCGCCTGCGCCTGCCGGACGGCTCTACCCGGCACGTCAACTATGCCGGGGCCAACGGCCACCCCTACCGCTCGATCGGCAAGATCCTCATCGAGAACGGCGAGGTCGACCCGGACGAGATGTCGATGCAGGAGGTCAAGGCGTGGCTGCACGACCACCCGGAACGGGCGCATGAGCTCCTCGCCGCCAATCGCAGCTACGTCTTCTTCGAGCTGGCGGACGCCGGACCATACGGCAACATCGGCGTGCCACTGACGCCGGAGCGCTCCATCGCCACGGATCCGGCGATCTTCCCCAAGGGCGCCCTGACCTACATCACCACGCAGGAGCCTGTGGTGGCGCCGGACGGCCACACGGTCATCGGTTGGCGCCCGCTGGCGCGCTTCGCCCTCAACCAGGACACCGGCGGAGCCATCCGTGGTCCGGCCCGGGTCGACCTGTTCTGGGGTACCGGCGACGGCGCCGCCGTCCGTGCCGGCCACCTGCGCCACGAGGGAAGCCTCTACTGGCTCCTCCTCAAAGAAAGCTGAGCCCGGCCATCACTGCGGAGCTGTCTTCCCGCCCGGCGCCGGCGGGGCACCGACCGGGACCCGGTCGCGGCCGTCGAAGGCGGGACTGAAGATGGCAAGCAGGGCCGCGGGCGTCGCACCGGTGTTCTCGAAATAGTGGGCCACGCCCCGGGGGATGAACGTCGTGTCCCCCTCGGTGACCGGGAAGCTCCGATCTCCCAGGTGCATCCGCCCGTCGCCGCGCACGACTCGCACCGTCAGGTCGTGGGTGGCGTGCAGGTGCGGCGGCTCCGCCCGCCGCACCTGCACGAGATGGTGGCTGGAGTGGGCGCCGATCGCGAGGGTGATGGGGATGATGTTATCTGGGCGCGCGAAGCGCGGCTTGTCGAGCAGCAGGTCCAGGCGCAGACGCTCGGCCCGCCCACCACTGTAGTGGCTGAACCAGCCCGCCGTCGGAACCTGCGGCGCAGGCTGCGGAGTGGCGCACGCCGCGAGGGACAGGAGCAGGAGGAAGGGCCACCGCGCCATCGTGGTGCCAGGGTACCGTCTCGTTATTGGCGCCGGAAGGCCGGGATTGGCAACGGTCCCACCGCTGGCTAGCCCGCATTTCTCAGTGCGCCACGAGGGCGCAAAGGACCCGTGGATGAGAGATCCATCTCAGTAGTTGTCCGTTCGACTGGGTAGCTAC
>JASFUG010000329.1:0-3922 GCA_050050395.1 Nitrospirota bacterium | reverse complement strand
CCCACCAGTCCGCAGAACGACTTCCTCAGCGAGCAGGGGGTTACCTGGGGACTGGTGGGCGACAGCGTCCAGGAGAACCAGACCGTCGAGCACATCGAACAGCTCCTCAAGGCCGCCAAGGCGCACGGGTTCGAGGTCTTCGTCTCGCCCCATTACTACTACCCCACCGATCACGGCTGGAAGTTCGGCGGCACGGTCGAGACCATGATGCACGAGATCCACATGTTCGATCGCGGCGGCCCTCTCACCCTGGATGGGTTCCGGGGCTCGGGCGCGGACTGGCTCGAGCGCTACAAGCCCTTGATCGAGGACGGCAAGACCGTCGTCGCGAGCCCCCACAAGGTCTATGGGCCGGAGAATAACGACCTGGTCCTGCAGCTCCGCAAGCGCGGCGTCAGCAAGGTCATCCTGGCGGGGATGTCGGCCAACCTCTGTGTCGAGGCCCACCTGCGCGAGCTCCTCGAGCAGGGCTTCGAGGTGGTGGTCGTCAAGGACGCGACGGCCGGCGCCCGGCATCCCGAGCTGGGCGACGGCTACGAGGCGGCAATGGTCAACTTCGGCTATCTGGCCAGCGCGGTCCTGTCCACGGATCAGGTCGTGGCGGCCATGGGGTAGCCGCCGGGTGCGGGGTGCCTGGGGCGGACAACCGCCGCTGTCTTGGGCCTGTCGTAGGGGCGCGGCATCGATCGCCGCAGGGAGTCCCTGCGCGTTGATCGATGGCGCGTCAGTCCTCAGAGGAGAGGCGCGGGCTGGTCCCCACCGGAACACGCGGTGACCCTCCAACCACCGTTGGCGCCACCCCTCTCAAACGACCTTCTTGCGGCCTCTTCCGAGCAGGCCTAGAAGACCAGAGCCGACGAGCCAGAGTGAGCCGGGCACTGGCACGGCGACGGTAGTGATATCGAGATACGGTTCCCGGCCCTCGCCGCAGAGCGGGTCGCTGGCGGATTCGTCGCTGCACCACTGGTGCGCCTGGTCATTGCTACTCGCCTCGGCAAGCCAGAGAGACAACAGGCCGTCGGTTCGGTCAACCGAGGGGTCCCATAAACCGCTCGCCAGCAGGTCCCACTGCGACCAACCAACGTATGTGTAGGCGTTTGGATTGACCTCCAGCACTGTAGCACCCGTGGTGTCGGGCGGACTGTTCCAGGTGACGGCCATTTCATCCCAGCTGTCGTCGGCGATGCGACGGAGAGTGACACCCGACTCCCCGGCTCCGGCGCCGGTAACCTGGTAGAGGTTCAGGGTCGCGCTGACGATCGCTTGAGTGGCGGGAATACCACTGAGATCGAACATCAGGTACGAGAACTGTTTCTGTCCGAGGTTGTTGAGATTCGTGGCGAGCCGCGAACTGTTACCGAAGTTTGTGTCCGGATCGAAGACGCTGGTATAGGCGTCGTCCGTCGGGCTGAGGGTGAAGGTTGCGGCGCTCGCGATGGACGTCGCAAGCAGTGCGGAAATGGCGAGCAGGGATGAGAGGATGGTTTTCACTGCAGACCTCCTGGGCATATTGCTATTCAGCGCGGATGGGAAATCGCTCTTCCTGTGTGGACCGGGAGGGTCGTGGGGAGCGTTTGGAAAGCTGGATTTTCAGACAATCTGGCGGGATTGGGAGCCCTTCCCATGGACGGCGGTCTCGGACCCCGCGCGTCGGGTCCCAGATCGTTTTCCACACTTAGCAAACGTGGTGCCGGACTGCGTGGAGGCCCGGGCGCCGCACCGTGCTTTGGAGAAATGGCCTCTTTAAAAGCAATGACTTCAATTTCCGAGACGTTGGCGAATCCCACGCGGCCACCCCGCCCTAATGTCCTTCGCCTTGGGGTGATGGTTTGAAGGTGAGACAAACAGTGGCCCTGATGGAAAGGCGCGTTGTTCAAGATTGAGACAGGAGGTGGGACGGACGCGGCTTCGTGGCCGACCGCCGGCACCTGCGGCATCATCATCGGCGAAGTCCCGGGCGTGACTGGGCATCGATACAGAATAACAGACATTAGTCTGCTATTCTGTATGGGTGTCGCCCTTCCCCGCCCAGCCCTGCCCGTCATCCCCGCGTCGGCGGGAACCCTCCGCCAGCGGCTACGTCCCCCTGTGGTGCAAGTCCAACTATTCGTTTCTGGAGGGGGCGAGCCATCCCGAGGAGCTGGTGGAGCGGGCCCACGGCCTGGGTCTGCCGGCCTTCGCCCTGACCGACCGGGACGGAGTGTACGGCATCGTCCGCGCTCACGTGCGGGCAGCCGAGCTGGGGGTGCGGCTGATCGTCGGGGCGCAGGTGACGGTGGACGACGGCACCACCCTTCTGCTCCTCGCCCGGGACCGGGGGGGATACGGAAACCTCTGCCGCCTCCTCACCACCGGCCGGCGCCGGGCCCCGAAGGGGGAGTCGCGGGTGGGGTGGGGGGGGGTGTGTGAGGCCGCCCCCGGGCTGATCGGTCTGTGGGGCGGGGCCCCGAGCCGCCTCGCCGCCGAGGCGGCGCCCGATGCCGTCGCCGGCCCCCTGCGCGACGCCTTCGGCGACCGGCTCTACGCCCTAGTGGCCCGCCACCGGGCGGCGGGCGAGAGGGAGGCCGAGGCGCGGATTCGCCGCCGCGCCGCCCGCTACGGCCTGCCCATCGTGGCCACCACCGAGGTGCTCTACCACGAGCGGGCCAGGCGGCCCCTCCAGGACGTCCTCACCTGCATCCGCCAGCGGGTGAGCCTCACCACCGCCGGCCGCCGCCTGCGCCAGAATGCCGAGCACGCCCTGCCGCCGGCGGCGGTGATCGCCACCCTGTTCGCCGACGACCCGGCGGCGGTGGCCCGCACCAGGGAGGCGGCGGAGCGCTGCACCTTCTCCCTGGCCGAGATCCGCTACCGCTACCCCGCGGAGCGCCTCCCGGACGGCACCTCGGCCGCCGTGTGGCTGCGGCGCCTCACCTTCGAGGGTGCCCGGGAGCGATACGGCGGCCGCGTCCCGGCGGCGGTGCGCCGCCAGCTCGACAAGGAGCTCGCCCTGATCGCGGCCCTCGACTACGGCGGCTACTTCCTCACCATGCGCGAGATCGTGGAGTTTTGCCGGGAGCACCAGATCCTCTGCCAGGGGCGCGGCTCGGCGGCCAACTCGGCGGTGTGCTACTGCCTCGGCATCACCGCCATCGATCCGGTCCGCATGGGGCTGCTCTTCGAGCGCTTCCTCTCGAAGGAGCGCGCCGAGCCGCCGGACATCGACCTGGATATCCAGCACGACCGGCGCGAGGAGGTGATCCAGCACGTCTACGCCCGCTACGACCGCGACCACGCCGCCATGGTGGCCAACGTGATCCGCTACCGGCCGAAGTCGGCGGTGCGCGACGTGGGCAAGGCCCTGGGGCTGCCGGCCACCGCCATGGACCGCCTCGCCCGCCACCTCGCCCACCGCCACGCCCTCGACGAGGTGGCCCTGACCGAGGCCGGCCTCGATCCCTCCGCCCCCGGCCATCGCCACCTCCTGCGCCTCACCGGCGAGATCCTCGACTTTCCGCGCCACCTCTCCATCCACCCCGGCGGCTTCCTCCTGGGACATACGCCGGTCTCCGAGCTGGTGCCGATCGAGAACGGCGCCATGGCGGACCGGACCGTGATCCAGTGGGACAAGTACGACGTGGAGGCCCTGGGGCTGTTCAAGGTCGACCTCCTGGGGCTCGGTGCCCTCACCCACCTCGACCGCTGCTTCCGGCTGCTCGCCGACCACCGCGGCGTGGCTCTCTCCATGGCCACCCTCCCGGCGGACGACCCGGCCACCTTCGAGATGGCGTGCCGCGGCGACACGGTGGGGGTGTTCCAGATCGAGAGCCGCGCCCAGATGGCGATGCTGCCGCGCCTGCGGCCGCGCTGCTTCTACGACCTGGTGATCGAGGTCTCCATCGTCCGTCCCGGGCCGATCACCGGCGGCATGGTCCACCCCTAC
>JASFUG010000328.1:0-3932 GCA_050050395.1 Nitrospirota bacterium | reverse complement strand
CTGGGTAGAGTCGAAGACGGGCGCGGTAGCGGTAGGTGGTGGGGAGTCGCTGTTGGCCCGCGGCTTTCGCCCGCACGCGGGTGCCTCAGTCCACGCCATGGCTCCGTTTCCCGTCTCCGCTCATCGAACCGGACGTGCGGTTTTCCCGCATCCGGCTCTCCGACGGGATTCACCGTAGGCTCACGCAGGCTACACATGGAGGCTCCTGAGCTGGAGGACTCCCAGCTCGCCAAAGACCCGCTCCCGGGGGAACCGGCCTGTGCCGCGCCCGGACACCTTGTGTCGTCGCTGGAGAAAGCCCACCACCCGCTGGTAGACGAAGTGGTCCACCGCCCGGTACGCCAGGTACCGCGTGCCGTAGCCGAAGTAGGCAGCCCAGCCCGCCAGCTTCCGGTTGAGCTGGGTCGCCACCTCCGGCCACGGCGCCTGGTTGCCCGGACACAGCACCTCCCGAACCCGCCCCTTGAGCCGGGAGACCGCCTTCTTGGAAGGCTTCGCCGCCAGATACCCATGGCCATCCTTGCGGTAGCGCTCCGGCCCAAAGGTGTAGCCCAGAAAGTCGAAGGTCTCGGTGCGGGCGTCTTTAAGGACGGTCTTCTCCGCGTTCAGGGTGAGCCCCAACTGCTCCATCGCCCACTGCGTCCACGCCAGCGCCTCGCGAGCTCTCCCGCGGGAGAGAATGACGAAGTCGTCGGCGTAGTTGACGATGCGGGCGCCGTAGCGCTCGCCCACCCCGCGCACCCGCCAGGCGCGCAGGTAGCGGTGAAAGTAGAGGTTGGCCAGAAGCGGGCTGATGACGCCGCCTTGCGGCGTTCCTCGCTTGCTCTTCTTGCCCCCTGTCCACCGCCGCCGCCCTTGCTCGTCCCGCTCCTCCACCGGCACCTTCAGCCAGCTCTGGATGAGCTTCAGCATCGCTCGGTCCGCCACGCGGCGGGCGATCGCTTGCATCAGCTCGGCGTGCGGGATGGTGTCGAAGTACTTCGACAGGTCGGCGTCGACCACCTCCGTGTAGCCTTCACAGAGCCCTCGGTGTACTTCCTGGACCGCCTGGACCGCACTGCGCCCCGGTCGGTAGCCATAAGCACTGTCCTCGAAGTCCGCCTCAAAGATCGGCTCCAGGATCAGCTTGGCCGCTGTCTGGGCCACACGATCACGGATCGTGGGAATCCCCAGCGGCCGTTCCCCTCCCCCCGGTTTGGGAATCATCACCCGGCGCACCGGCGAGGGCCGGTACGTCTTCGCGTGGAGCGACTCTCCCAACGCCGCCAGCCACGCCTCTACCCCCTGCCGCTCGATGTCCCGGAACGTCTCCCCGTCCACTCCCGGTGCTCCACCCGCGCTGCGCGCCAGGTGGTAGGCGTGGATCAAGATGTCGGGCCGGTACACCTTGTCGTAGAGCTGATAGAAGCGAAAGGCCGGCTCCTGCTTCGCCTTCCGGTAGAGCTTCCGCTGGAGCCCTCGGAGCTTCTCGGGAGTCGCCAGGCTCATGCCAATCCCCCGTCCGCGACGCCATCGAAAGCACTCCCGAAGCGAGGCCCCTTCCCTCCGCCGGCATTGCCCGGCCTCACCGGTACTATGAGCCTCTCCGACGCCCGGGCCGACCGCCACCATCCGTGGCGTGGCGGGTTGCGACCCCGCACCGGTCCCGGGCCTCCCACGTTCCGCAAAGGGCCTTCCGTACATGCCGTCCTCACTACCCCGGGAGACCACGCTGGGTGCCCTGTCCGTTGCTTCCCCGGCGCACTCCGGCCTTCCCCGTTTCTCAGGCGGGTCGGCGTCTCCAACTGCACTTTCGAGGCCTGCTCAAGGTTCATTCGCATTACGGCCTGCACGGTTGCAGATCCCCCAAGGGGACCCTCTGTCCCCGGGCTTCAACCCAAGAGGTCGCCCCCTCAAGCTGCCGGGTAGCTACCCAGTCGAACGGACAACTACTGAGATGGATCTCTCATCCACGGGTCCTTTGCGCCCTCGTGGCGCACTGAGAAATGCGGGATAGGGCTCTGCTACCAGTGCGCGCCTTCCCGGAAGCGGTCCGTGGCGCGTACCAAGGCGTCGACGATCCCCGGCTCGGTGGCCGAGTGTCCAGCATCGGCGATGAGCTGTAGCTCCGCCTCCGGCCACGCCCGGTGGAGGGTCCACGCCTGGCCGAATGGACATGGCATATCGTAGCGCCCCTGGACGATCACTGCCGGGACGTGGCGAATCCGCCCCACGTCGCGGAGGATCTGGTCCGGCTCCAGGAACGAGTCGTGAAGGAAGTAGTGACACTCGATTCGCGCCAGGGCCAGGGCGAACTGCTCCTCGGAGAAGGTCGCCACCAGCCCGGGACTGGGGTACAACTTGGAGGTCGCCCCCTCCCACACCGACCATGCCCGTGCCGCTGCGAGCCGCGTGTCGGCCTCGTCCGCGGTCAGGCGCTGGTAGTACGCGGCCACCATGTCGCCACGCTCCGCCGCGGGGATCGGCGCCAGATACGCCTCCCAGGCGTCCGGGTAGATGGCGCTCGCCCCCTCCTGATAGAACCAGCGCACGTCAGCCGGCCGGCACAGAAAGATGCCACGCAGCACCAGCGCCGGTACTCGCTCCGGGTGGCTCTCGGCATACACGAGGGCGAGGGTCGAGCCCCACGAGCCACCGAACACCAGCCAGCGTTCGATCCCCAGGTGCCGACGTAATGCCTCGATGTCGGCCACCAGGTGCGGCGTGGTGTTGCCCCGCAGCTCACCGTGGCGCCTAGACCGGCCAGCGCCGCGCTGATCGAACAAGACGACCCGGTAGGCTGCCGGATCGAACAGCCTTCGCTGCCAGGCATCGCAGCCGGCACCGGGACCGCCATGGAGGAAGAGCGCGGGTCGCCCCGCCGGGTTCCCGCACTGCTCGAAATACAGGCGGTGCGGTGGGTCGACCGCGAGGAATCCCGTGTCGTACGGCTCGATGGCAGGGTAGACGTCACGCCGACCAGCGATGGGCAGCGAACGATCTGCAGCGTGTGCCACCGCCCTACTCCGTCGCCTCCTCCGCCGGTGCCGGCGGCTCTGGGATGCGAGCGATGGCCCGCATCTCACGCTTGGCGCGGCGGATTCCACGGCGCGCGGCACGCGCCTTGCGCTTATCGCTCGCGTCGTGCGCGGCAGTGAGCCGCTTGCGGGCAGCCGCCAGCCGCTGCTTCGCGGCAGGCTTGTCATCACGGGTGATGCTGGTCTTGGGCATGAATGACTCCTGGTAGAGATGCGACGGGTGGAAGGGGCCTACCCCTGCGCGGGGTGAATCTCACTATCGACGCCGAGCCGCTCGCAAAACTCCCCCAGCTCGCGGCGCAGGGCAGAGAGGGACTGATCGGCGGGGACATCGATCTGCATGCGCAGGGAGAACATCGGGGCGCCGGTGATCGGGGCCGGATAGGTCGCGGTGGTGAGGTCGTCGATATTGATGCGGCGGCGTGCAAGAAAGTGACTGATCTCATGCACCACGCCAGGGTGGTCGAGACACACCGCGCGCACCTGATAGGGCACGCGGTCGGCCGCACGCCGACCCGATGGCGCCCCGGTCGCCTTGACCGTCACCAAGAGGCCGAGCTCCTCGCCCACGGCTTGCGCGGCGCGTCCGGCACCGGCCACCGCATCCGGCTCGCCGGAGAGCAGGAGGATGACGGCGAACTCGGTGCCGAGGACACTCATCCGCGAGTCCTCGACGTTGCAGCCACACTCGGCAATGGCGCCCGTGAGGCGTGAAACGAGCCCGGGGCGGTCCTCACCCAGGGCAGAGATCACCAGGAAGTCGGCCATGGCGCTGGACCTTAGCAAAAGCGCTCCGGCGTCAGCTATCAACGCCCATGGCGTCCGGCGGCAACGGGTAGCCGCGCAGCCGCATCAGCAGCGCCTTGTCGCCCACGTCCGCGGCGTATGGCTGCCACACCTTGGCGACACCGAAGA
>JASFUG010000327.1:0-3936 GCA_050050395.1 Nitrospirota bacterium | reverse complement strand
AGGCGTACGGGTCGGCACCGTCGCCGCCGATCAACGACCGCCCACCCTTGCGCGCGGCGAGCCCGAAGGCGTCTCCACCCGCGGAGCCGTCGGCATCGAGGCCGAGCTGGTCGCCGGGCGGGGCATCGTCCGCCTCGTCTCCGGCCTCCGGCGTCTCCACCGGGTCGGGCTCGACCACTTCCTCCTCCTTCACCTCCGGCGGTGGCGGTGGCTCGGTGATCTTCGGCGGTGGCGGCGGCTTCATCAGCATCACCGTCTGGACCTGTCGCTGACGGTGCGGCTCGCCGTCACCCAGGAGCATCTTTCCAACCACCACGACGGCTCCCACGATGACCACGGCGACGGCCGCGGAGATCACCCACACCGTGCTATGTCGAATCTGCCTGTGCTGTTCATCCATCGACGTCACCGCAGGCTTGAGGGCACAACGTACGGGGGTGTGCCTTGCGCAGTATAGAAGGCAAAAAATATTTCATAAGAACTCTCGTAAAAATCGCATAAGAATATCATAACGAGTTACTTTACAAGTTTCTGCGTGACCAGACCCAGCTGATGGATATCTATGCGTTGAAGGAGATCCAGGACCTCGACCACCCGCTCGTAATAGACCTGCGCATCCCCTTTGATCACGACGGGCAGATCCGGGTCCGCGGCCTTGTACTGGCGGAGGTGGGTCTCCAGCTCCTGGAGGGTGACCGGGTAGGCGTCGAGGTAGAGCTGACCATTGGGCATGATGGAGATCGCCTTGGTCTTCGGCTTCTGGAGGCTCGGTGCCTGGCTGGCTTTGGGCAGATCGACCTTGATCCCCTGGACGGCCGCGGTGACCATGATGATGAAGACGACGAGGAGGGTCCAGGCGAGATCGAGGAGTGGCGTGACGTTGATCTCGTCATAGCCGTCCTGCTGGAAGAAATCCGTTTTCAATGTTCATCTCCATGGTCTTCGTCGACCCGTAACGCGAACTGGTGGATGAAGATACTCATTTCTGCAGAGATATTTTTGATCTTTCCCGTTAGATAGTTGTAACCGAACAGTGCCGGAATCGCGACGAGCAATCCCACGACCGTCGTCGCGAGGGCCGATGCGATACCGGGGGCGATCGCCATGATGTTCGCCTCGCCCACCTCGGCCATGGCGGCAAAGGTGTTCATGACCCCCCACACCGTGCCCAGCAGGCCGAGAAAGGGTCCCCCCGTGATCGCCATGGTCATGACCACGAGCTGCGCGTTCATACGCTTGCTCTCTTCGATGAAGCCGCGTTCCAGGTTCGCCTGGATCGTATTGATCGCCTTCGTCGACAGGCGGTTGCCGGAGGTCTGGAGCGCCGCGGCCTTATCCAGGAGACGGCGCAGGGTCTGACAACCGGTCGCATAGACGTGGAACAAGGAGGAGTTCTCGTAGAGCTCGCCCTTGTCATCCATGCCGACGATCTCACTCAGCCCGGCGAACTCCTCCCGGAACGACGCGTTCGCCTTCTCGGTGAGGCGCAACAAGATCGCGCGGTTGGTGAAGACGATCCAGCTCCACAGCCCGAGGATGGCGAGGGTGCCGATGATCAACCACCCGTCCACCGTGACGTTCTTCATCACGGTCCCGAGGTAGATCAGGGGAGCTCCCCCCTCGCCGCCGCCCGCCTCTTCGAGACCGAAGGCGGTGAACGTCCCCGCCTGGCTCTGTGCGGCGTACAGCGCGGCGAACCACTCGGGTGCCCGGGCGATGGTGGAAATCCGAACCTCGTCGAGCTGGCCGGCGAAGAAGTGGTTGCCTTCGGGTGAGCCCCCGATCCATGGGTCCCCCGAGGAGGGCGGGAGCGGCTGCGGCAGGCTTCCGCTAGACGCCTCCGCCCCGTCGAGGAACAGTGTCGCCTGCTGGTCGGTTCCGATCGTGAAGGCCACGTGGTGCCACTCGGCGGGTGTGAGCTCGGCTGCGACGATCGCGGCGACGGGCGAGTCATCGGGGGACCGGACGCCCGCGGTGATTCGTAGCTGATCGATACCGATCACGAGCCGTTGCTCCCCGACCGGGACAACGAGCAGGTACGCCTGATCGAGCGGCCCCTCGACCCGCAGCCAGGTGCTGAAGGTCAGGCCGTTCGACCAGTCCAGCGGTGGAGACGAGGGGACCACGAGGTGGTCCCCTACCCCATTGATGCCGATGCCGTTGCCGATCACCCCCGGCGCACCCTGCCAGCCGAGAAACTCCGTGGCGTTGCGCTGGTACGCGGTGGCATCGGCGGGCAGACCTTCGAGCTCGTCGAAGTGGTAGACGACCGCCTGGTTCACGTCGTAGGAGCCGGCTGCGTCGCCCGCCGACGGCGCCTCCTGGTTGCCGTAGTACATCCAGATGAAGCTCTGGTCCGATGCCGGAGTGACCTGCGGGACCTTTACCCAGACGAAGGCCAGCTCGTCGAGCGAATCGAACCGCTCCACGTGGTAGGCGAGTGGCGTCGCGTCGTCGGCGGCCACGAAGCGGAGATCGCCACCGGAGAGCTGGGCCTTGGCGAAGTCGAACACCCCGGAGTGAAGCCGCATCAGCACCGGCATGTCGCGCAGAGGCGTCGTGACCCCTTCGGGTGCGGCGAGGGAGATCCGCGTCCGGTACTGCCACTGGTCGCTCCACCACGCCTCGGCCCGGGGCACGAGTGCGAGCGCTACGGCAATCGCCAAGGCCAAGGCGGTGATCCGATGAGCCGGCCCGCGCCTCTCGCTACGGGCCATCGTCTGTAGAACTGTGGTCATCCATCCATCCTCGTGCGGTTACTTGTGGTCCTTCTTGTGGTCGTCGTCTTCGTGGTCCTCGCCGTAGTCGAGAAACTCGACCTTCAGCCACCGCGGGGAGAAGGCCTCGGCGAGGGCGGCGGCCTCCTGGGCGAGGCGCTCGTCCCCGGCGCCGAGGGCCGCGGCGTCGGCGCCGAGGGTAGCCGCCTCGGAGAGGCCGCTCACGCCGGCGACCGCACCGAGGCTCACGGCAGCGGCTCCCGTGGCCGGCACCCCCACCGAGCCGACGGAGAAGCTGATGTTCTCCGCGTTCAGGACCTCCGTCGCCCCCAGGGTGATGTTCGCCGCCGCGATCCCCGCCTCGCCCGCGTCGATCACCCCCTGTGGGGCGAACAAGGCGACGTCGCCCGCGACCGGCTCCACACCCGGCCCGTCGGCGCCGTCGGGATCGAAGGTCAAGGTGCGGATGCCGCTGCCCACGGCAGGTGGCGTGAATACCAGAATATACTCATCTCCCACCGGCTGAAGGTGTGGCGGCTCGGCACTGACGGCGGTCTTCGCGCCGCGACCGGCGTTGATGTCGCCGGTGTCACTCCACACGGTGATGTCCCCGCCAAAGTAAGTCATCAGCCGGGACTCGTTCACGTTGAGGTCGCCATTGGCGTAAACGGAGATGTCGCCGCCGGCGGCCGTGAAAATGCCGGTGGAGCCGACATTGCCGAAGGTGCTCCGACCGACATTCACATCGCCGGTGGCGACGATATACAGGTCGCCGCCGGCGCCCGTGGTGCTGATCTTGGAGCGAGTCATATTGACCGCGCCGGCACCGAGCTCTGTGTCGCCAAAGAAAGTGTGGATCACCTCCGTGCGCGCCAACGCAATGCGCTCCTGCGCCAGGTCGTAGGTCTCCGCCTGGGTGAGGAGCCGACTGAAGTCGCTGCCGGCGCCCTGCAGCTCGCTGAAAAACTGTACGATCCCCGCTTCGTCCACCGCAGTCGTCGTCCCGGCTGTCACGGCCACGGTGCTGCCGGCGGCCGGCAACGTCAGGTTGAACTGGTTACCCACGGCCTGGATGCCGTCCGCGCTGACGCCTAGGTCGATCGACTCCCCAGCCTGCACGAGGAGGAAGCCGGGACCGCCATGCTGAATCCCTGTGTCGTTGCCGAAGTCGCCGGATGCGCCGAAGATCAGATCTCGCTGCGCCTGGATGAGGGAGACG
>JASFUG010000326.1:0-3947 GCA_050050395.1 Nitrospirota bacterium | reverse complement strand
GTGGATCTGGAGGCACGATAGCGGACAATCGGAAGCGACGATGTCTGGCTCGCTGGCACCAATAGCATCGAATAACTTCTGGCCGATCTTCATGGAAAACTCGAAGTTTTCGCGCTTCATGGACCAGGTGCCATCGTGGCCGGAGCACTTGTCGATCAATTTCACTTGGGTGTCTGGAATGAGCTTCATGATGTCCCGCGAGCGAAAGCCGATGTTCTGGTCCTTTAAGTGGCAGGGGATGTGGTACGCGATGGTGCCCATGGGTCGTGAAAAGTCGCGATCGAGGGTACCGGCCTGCTTGAGGGTGAAGAGATACTCGAACAGGTCCAGGGTGTTCTCCGACAGGCGCGCCGCCTCGGTGGTGCCGAGGAGATCCACATACTCCTTCTTGAAGGTCAGGCTGCACGTGGGTACCGGCACGATCACCTTGTAGCCCTTTTCGATCCACGGCAACAGGGCGGCGACATTTACCTCGGCCTTCTTCACTGCGTCGGGGATGGCGCCGCAGTCGAGAAACGGCATGCCGCAGCACACCGTCTCGGGAATGGCGATCTCCACCCGGTTGCGGTGCAGAATGCGCACCGCGGCCTGCCCCACGAGCGGGTCGTTGTAATCGACCATGCAGGTCGGGAATAGAACAATCCGATCGACGGGATCTTGTGGATGAAGGAGCTCTTCGTTTTCCTTGATCCACTTTGTGAAGGTCTGGCGATGGAAACGGGGAAGGCTCTTGGCCTTGTGGATGCCAAACGTGGCGTGCAGGGCGGAGCGCGCCAGGGGATTGCGGTTCGCCCAGTTGGTCAGCCCCGCGGTGGCGGTTCCCAGCTTGCCGAGGCGGTCGGTGTCGGTGAGCAGGCGGTCGCGGAGGGGGATCCCCTCGCGTTTTCCCCACACCGCCCGGGCGCGGAGCATCAGCTTGGGAAAATCGAGCTGCCACTCGTGTGGCGGGACGTAGGGACAGGTGATCTGGCCGCACACCTTGCACTGGTGGCACAGGGCGACGGTGTGACGGTACACCTGTCGATCGAGGGACGGGACGTCACCATCCAGGGTGTCCACGCGGTTGAACAGGTAGGGAAACGACTCGCAGAGATTGAAGCAGCGCCGGCAGCCGTGACACAGGTCGAAGACGCGGGTGAGCTCGGTGTCGAGAGCCTGTTCGTTCCAGTATTCGGCGTCGTGATGGTCGTAGATCGCAGTCATCGCGGTTCTCTGTCGGCCGGTGGTCGATCAGCATCAAAAAGGGCGAGGGAAAGGCTTGCCTTCCCCCGCCCTTGTCTCTCTTTAGACTCCCGAGAGAGCCGTGGCTAGCTGATGGTCTTGAGGCCCTCGGTGAACCGGCCGGCGTGGGACTTCTCGGCCCGGGCCAGTGTCTCCATCCACTGGGCGATTTCCTCGAAGCCCTCGTCGCGGGCGGTCTTGGCGAAGCCGGGGTACATCTCCGTGAACTCGTAGGTCTCGCCGGCGATGGCCGCCTTCAGGTTGACGTCGGTATCACCGATGGGCTCGCCGGTCGCCGGATCACCGGACTCGGCGAGGAATTCCAGATGGCCGTGGGCGTGCCCCGTCTCCCCCTCCGCCACGTCGCGGAACAGCCCGGCGATGTCCGGGTAGCCCTCGATGTCGGCGCGCTTCGCGAACCACAGATAGCGGCGGTTGGCCTGCGATTCGCCGGCGAACGCCTCCTTCAGATTGTCCTCGGTCTTGGTTCCTTTAAGTGCTGGCATGGGTTCTCCTCGGTGAGAGTAATCAGCTTGGCGACAACACAACATAGGGACACCGACTGTCGAGTGCCAGCGCCGATCTGTCCACTGCCAGGCTATACACGGTCAGAACCCCTATTCAAGCACGTCACTTGAGGTCATTCCACGCCATTTGGATGTCCTCGAGCTGGCCCTCGGTACTGGCATCCGGGTCGTCCACGAAGCCGTCCAGGGCGAGGACCCAGTCGCGTAGGTCGGTGAACCGCACGTCGTAGAGCGGGTCGACGTCGGGGTACTCGTCGTTGAGGAGCTCCGCGATCTCCTCTGCGTCTTCCCAGGTGAGCTCGTCCATCATCCAGTCCTCCCAGCGAGGGGGCGCAAACGGGGCAGGGTGTCACAACGAATATGCAATCGGCCCGATACTAAGCAACGCGATCGTACATCATCTCGCGATCCGTCCAACCGACGCGAGTGACGCACGGGTGGGCGTAATCCGCTCCTGTCCGTCGGTGCCGGAAGCGACCGTTCACGATTCCCTCCCGCCGGCGCGGGCCACTGCCGCTCCGATCCGGGGCTCACCCATGACCTCCCGATAGTGGTCAACCAGCACCTGGCCCGGGCGCATGCCCGCGCCGCGGCGCAGTTGGCGGATCTGGGTGAAGTAGAGGGCCACGGCTCCGGCCCGACTGCCGGAGGAAAAATGGGCGGCGAGCCCGGCGGCGGCCTCCACCACCGCGTCTGGCGGCACGTCCACCCGGCCCGGGTTGGGCACCAGCACGTGGGCGCCAGGGTAATCCTTCGCGTGCAGCCAGAAGTCGTTCGCGCGTCCCTTGTGCCGTACCAGCCAGTGATTGGCGCGGGCGTGGCGCCCCACCAGGAGCTGCCAGCCATCCACTGCGAAGGAGAGCACCCCGGGTGGCCGGTCCGTGCTCGGGCGGCGGGAACGGGACGGCGCACGAGGAGTGCGCGTCCAGCCGGCCGCCTCTATCTCTTCGGCGATCGCCGCGACCGTGGCGGGGTCGTCCGCCTGCTCCAGAAAGAAGCGGACCTCTGCCAGGTGTGCGAGCTGTGTGTCGATGGTCGCCAGGCGTTCCGCCGCTGCTTCACGGGTTCGCTGCAGGCGCCGGTAACGGCGAAACGCCTCCTGGGCCTGGGCGCTGGGGGGCGTGTCCGCGGCCACGCGGGCGAGGCCCGGCGGCAGATCGGGCTCGGGGAGGGTCGCCTCCCTCCCTGCCGGCAGCTCGTGGAGGTGACAGAGCAGGGCATCTCCCCGCCGCCGCCACTCCTCGGCCTCGGTGGCCTCGGCGAGGGCGTTCTCGTTCGCCGCGCGAGCCCGTTCCAGGCGGTTCCCCACCCGCCGCAGGGCGCGCCGCAGGCGCGTCGCGCCCCGGCCCTGGGTGACCCCCGGGGGCTGCTCCGCGTCGCAGAACAGGAGGGCGGCGGTCAGGTCGGCGAACGGCCCCGCCTCCTCCAGCCCTTTCTGGGTGAGGCGCATGGGCGCGGCAACGAAGCGTCCGCCGGGCGGGCGGTATGCCCACGCCTCGTTGCGCGCGAGGGCGTCGCCGAGGGTGTCCGCACGGTCGCGACGCAGCCGCCACTCCGCCTCGAATAGCTTGCCCGGGCCGGGGGTGAACGGCGGCGCGCAGCCGCGGTGCGGTGGCGGCGCAACGGTGCGGAAGAGCTGGCCGGGAAGACGCGGCGGTGTGTGGGTGTCGTCGAGGGGACGTGGGTGTGTGGTCGCCAGCACCACCTCGTCGACGAGCGACACCACGGAAAGGGCCGGCGGGCGGCCGAACAGCTCAGCCACCAGGGCGTATGCCTCGACCCGGCCCGATAGGCGGCTGCGCTCCAGCGCGATGACGGCGATGCGGTCGGCGAAGCAGCACCAGAGATCCGCGACCCGTGCGCCGTTCAGGCGCCGCGTCAACAGGGTGACCAGTGGCGATGCCGTCCGCGGCGGCGGCGCGGGAAGTGCCCCGGCCTCGCCCCAGAGCAGCAGACCTTCCCCACGCAGGTCGACGCGCAGCACCCCACGGCGTTCCCCGGCCGGCTGGAGGAGCAGGTCCACCACCTCGCCGCCAGTGCCGGCGGCGCCGTGGAGGCGGGCGCCGGCGAGGATGCTGCGCAGCCGCTCGACGTGGTGGAAGAGGGTGAGATGGTGCATGGTGCGACGGCGTTCAGTGTACGGCTTTGGTCGGGGCCCTGCATTTTCGCGTTTTTCCCCTGCGGCGTCGGGCACGGGTC
>JASFUG010000325.1:0-3959 GCA_050050395.1 Nitrospirota bacterium | reverse complement strand
TCTGGTCCTGCCCTCCGGCGATCCGCCTTTGGACACCGTCGCGTTCCACGCCCAGCAGGCCGCGGAGAAGGCGATAAAGGCGCTGCTGAGCTTTCTGGGAATTCAGCCCCCGCACCTCCACGACCTTGAGGAATTAGTCGCGGCGCTACCGGAGGATGCGCGCCGAGCCCTGGCTCTGGACGCGGACGCGTTGGCTCTCCTCTCCCAGCTTGCCGTTGCCCCACGTTACCCCGGCTGGGATGACGAGGACCTGGACCGACAGACGATCGAAGACGCCGTCACCGAAGCCCGCAAGGTCTACGACACCATCCGCAGGTACCTTTCACGCCTCGGATGCGACTGACCGGCGCAACATCGACGTGATGGGGTGCCGGCGCAGCCGGCCAGGGCCTCTCTTTACGCCTTTGCGTCTTTGCGCCTTCGCGTTGAGTAGTTCCCCTACGCCGCCACCAGCCGCGCCTCGCGCTCCCGGTCCTTGGTGTGGTCCTTGGCGACCAGCATGTAGATGGAGGGCACGACGAACAGGGTGAAGAGGGTGCCGATGGTCATGCCGCCCACCAGGACCAGACCGATGGAGTTTCGTGCGGCGGCGCCGGCGCCGGTGACCAGGGTGAGGGGGAAGTGGCCGGCGACGGTGGCGACGCTGGTCATGAGGATCGGGCGCAGGCGGGTCATGGCGGCGGACACCACCGCGTCGCGCTTGGAGTCGCCCGCCTCCTGGCGCTTGTTGGCGAACTCCACGATCAGGATGCCGTTCTTGCTCACCAGCCCCACCAGGGTCACCAGGCCGACCTGGGAGTAGATGTTCAGCGTGGTGGTCCAGCCGTGGGTCCAGAACGGGGTGTTCGGGTCGGGGATCTTGAGGAAGGTGAAGATCAGGGCGCCGAACATGGCCAGGGGCACGGAGCCGGCGAGGATCACGAACGGGTCGCGGAAGCTGTTGAACTGCGCCGCCAGCACCAGAAAGATCAGGATCACGGCCAGGGAGAAGGCGGGGATGAACTTGTTGCCCTCGGTGCGGAGCTGGCGGGACTCGCCGGTGTAGTCGAGCAGATACCCCTTGGGCAGGATCTTGTGCGCGGCCTCCTCCAGGAAGCGTAGGGCCTCGTCCAGGGGGCGGACGTTGACGCCGCTGATCTTCACCGCGTTGAGCTGCTGGAAGCGGTTGAGGGAGCGGGCCACGGTCGAGTGGTGGATCGACGCCACGGTGCTCAGGGGCACCAGCGCGCCGTCCTCGCTTGCCGGCCCGGTGATGTAGATGTTCTCGAGCTGCTGCGGGGTGAGGCGGTCGACCCGCTGGATCTGCGGGATCACCTTGTAGCTGCGACCGGCGATGGAAAAGCGGTTGACGTAGTTACCGCCGAGCATCGCCCCCACGTCCGCCCCCACCTGCTCCAGGCTCAGGCCGAGGGAGCCCACCTTGTCGCGATCGATCACCAGCTCCGCCTGGGGCTGGTCGAGGAACAGGTCGATCTTCGGCGGGAAGGCGAACATCCCGCTCTGCATCGCCTGGCCCTGGATCTGCTCGGCGAACTCCAGGATCTCCTGGGGCTCGGCGGTGGAGGTGAGGAGCATCTCCACCGGGAAGTCGCCGCCGCCGGGCAGCGCCGGGGGCGTGACCGGGAACATCTGGATCCCGGGGATCGCCGCCAGCTTCTGCTGCACCTCGGGCATGATCTCGAAGATGGTGCGCTCGCGCTCGTCCCACGGCCGGGTGACCATGCCGCCGAAGCCGTTGGTGGGGAAGGTGATCTGGAAGGTGAAGCGGGTCTCCGGGACGCTCAGGAAGGCGCGGTTGGCCGCGGCGGCGTACTGCCGCGTCTGATCGAGGGTGGCGTTGGCCGACGCATCCAGGATGCCGAAGATCACCCCCTGGTCCTCCATTGGCGCCAGCTCGGTGGGTGACATGCGGAACATGGGGATGGCCAGCAAGCTGAACAGGATCCACACGCCGTAGACCGCCGGCCGGGTGTCGAGGGTGACGTTCAGCCACCGGCCGTAGGCGGTGCGCAGGCGGTGGAAGTCGCGGGCGATGCGGCCGGCGAGGCCGTGCTCCTCCATCCCCGCCTTGAGGAGCTTGGCGGACATCATCGGCGACAGGGTGAGGGCGATGATGCCGGAGATGGTCACCGCGCCGGCCAGGGTGAAGGCGAACTCGCGGAACAGGGCGCCGGTGAGCCCGCCCTGGAGGCCGATCGGGGCGTAGACCGCCGCCAGGGTGATGGTCATGGCGATGATCGGCCCGACCAGCTCGCGCGCGCCGAGCAGGGCGGCGTCGAACGGCTTGCGCCCCTCGCTCAGGTGACGCTCGACGTTCTCCACGACGACGATCGCGTCGTCCACCACCAGACCGACGGACAGCACGATCGCCAGCAGGGTCAGCAGGTTGATGGTGAAGCCGAACACCTGCATCAGGAAGACCGCGCCGATCAGCGACAGGGGGATGGCGATCACCGGGATGAACACCGCCCGGAATGAGCCGAGGAACAGGAAGATCACCACCATCACAATCATCAGGGTGTCGCCGAGGGTCTTGAGCACCTCGTGGATCGCGTTGTCGATGTAGCGCGTGGCGTCGTAGGCGATCCGCGCCTCCAGGCCGGCGGGCAGCTGCTTCTGGATCGAGTCCATCTCCGTCCGTACGCGGCTGATCACGTCCAGCGAGTTGGCGTTGGGCAGGGGCCAGATGCCCATGAACACCGCGGTCCGGCCGGTGAAGTGGACCTCGGAGTCGTAGTCCTCGGCGCCCAGCACCACCTCGGCGATGTCCTCCAGACGCACGATGGCACCGTCGCCCTCGCGCACCACGAGCCGTTTGAACTCGTCCACCGTGGTCAGGTCGGTGTTGGCGGTCAGGTTGACCTGGATCAGGGAGCCCTTGGTGCGGCCCAGGGCGGAGAGGAAGTTGTTCGCCGCCAGGGCCTGGCGCACCTGCTGCGGGCTGATGTCCAGGGCCGCCATGCGCTCCGGCTTGAGCCAGATGCGCATGGCGAAGGTCCGGCCGCCGAGGATGTCCGCCCGCTGCACCCCCTCCAGGGCCGAGAGGCGCGGCTGGACCACGCGCACCAGGTAGTCGGTGATCTCGTTCTGCTTGAGGATGTCCGAGGTGAAGCTCAGGTAGGCCGAGGCGAAGCGGCTGTCCGCCGACTCGACGTTGATGACCGGGACCTCCGCCTCCGGCGGCAGGTCGCGGCGCACCTGGTCGACCTTGGAGCTGATCTCGGACAGCGCCTTGATCGGGTCGTAGTTGATCTTCAGGCGCACGGTGATCGTGGACAGCCCGAGGGCGCTCTGGGACTGCATGTAGTCGATGCCGTCCGCCGCGGCGATGGCGCGCTCCAGGGGGGTGGTGATGAAGCCGCGCACCAGGGCGGCGCTGGCACCGGTGTACACCGTGGTCACCGTCACCGCCGAGTTCTCGCTGCGCGGGTATTGCCGCACGTTGAGGGTCCGGATCGCCTGCAGCCCGGAAATGATGATCACCAGGCTCACCACCATCGCGAGCACCGGCCGGCGGATGAAGAGATCGGTGAAGGCCATTCGCTAAGGGGTTAGGACTGAGTTGCTCACCACAGAGGCACGGAGGTCACAGAGAAGCTTACGGGCAGACGTGAGAACCGCCGGAGACCGCGATTGGCGGCAGGAAACAGCGCCGTGCGTAGGGCGGGCTCTGGCCCGCCGGACGCCATTGCCTGTGCAGATTACGGTGCCAGCCGGTTGAAACCGGCCCTACGGGTTGGTGCTGTACCCACTGAAACGAGCTCAAAGCCTTCACTTTCCACTGATCGTCTGCGTCCTCCATGCCTCTGTGGTGAAAGACCCGGCCCAAGACCGATGGCGGGCTAGCTGTCTTCCGGCGTCGGGTTGAGCTGGAACTCGGGGGAGAGGGTGTTGTCGATCACCACCGCCTGGCCGTTGCGGTACTTGAAGACGCCGGAGGTCACGACCGTGTCGCCCTC
>JASFUG010000324.1:0-3973 GCA_050050395.1 Nitrospirota bacterium | reverse complement strand
GCTATTCGGTGCATACCATGTGGTGCGACGGCAGCATCTACGACGACAACACCGCCACCGAGAATCTTGTTGGTCTCGCCTTGATGTTTTCCAAGCAGATCGAGGCGCGGCGCAACATTCTCTATGACAATCGCACCCACGGCATCCTCCTGGTGCAGGTGACGCGCAGCGCCGCCGAGGACAACCTGATCATCGCCAACACCAAGGGGCTGTTCGTCTACAACTCGCTCTACAACGAGATCCGCCACAACCTGGTCGCGCGCAACCACCTCGGGATGCACTACTGGGGCGGCTCCGAGGACAACGACGTCACGGACAACGCGTTCGTCGACAACCAGATCCAGGTGAAATTCGTCGCCGCCCACGATCAGTCCTGGGACGGCAACTACTGGAGCGACTACGCCGGTTGGGACCTGGACGGCAACGGCCGGGGCGACGCTCCATACCTGTCGAACACCCTGGTGGACACCCTGCTGTGGAAGTACCCGGCGGCCAAGCTCCTCCTCACCAGTCCGGCGTTTCAGCTCCTCGCCTTGGCGGAGCGTGAGTTCCCGGTGATCGCCGTGCCCAAGGGGATGGACCACTCCCCACGAATCGCTCTCGGCAACCACGAGTGGCTCTCCGCCCTCGACCGGTATCCGGTGGCCTCGCACGCCTATTACGGCGATCTCTCCAAGCTGCCGCACATTCCGGGGGAGCATTAGGGGCCGGCTGCACGCCTTTGCGAACCAGAAAGAGCGTCGGAGGAAAACAGTGACATTGGCATCAAGGGCTAGGGACTGGGGGCTAGGGGAGGACGGCCCTGTGGGCCGACGCAGATGCCGACGGCAGACAAATCAAAGAATCATCTGGCCGCGACAGCGGCCATCCACCCCTAACCCCTAGTCCCTAGCCCCTAATCCCTCCCCCGAGACAGCGTCGCACCCTTGAACATGCTCCTCCACTGTCTAACGGCACCACAAACGAAGGAACTCCCATGATCCGCCTCGAAGGCGTCTCCAAGCGGTTCGGGGAGCAACACGCCCTGCGCTCCATCGATCTCGAGGTCCGGCAGGGTGAGTGGCTGGGACTGTTCGGCCACAACGGCTCCGGGAAGTCGACCCTGATCCGGCTGCTGCTGGGCCTCACCCGGCCCACTTGTGGCAGGCTCCTCCTCGACGGTCGTCCTCCGGATGCGTCGGCGTGGCTCGCCTTCCGCACCCACCTCGGCTTCATGCCCGAGCGCGTCGCCTTCTATGACCACCTCACCGGCCGGGAGACCCTCCGGTACTTCGCCCGGCTGCGCGGCGTGGGCGGCGCGGAGATCCCGCCCATCCTGGAGCGGGTGGGGCTGGCGGACGCGGCAGACCGGGCGGTGCAGGGGTACTCGAAGGGGATGCGTCAGCGTCTCAACCTAGCCCAGGCCCTGCTGGGGGATCCCGAGGTCCTGATCGTCGATGAGCCCATCGAGGGGCTTGACCCGCAGGGGGTGCGCGCCTTCTTTCGCCTGCTTGCCGCCGGTCGCGCGACCACGGTGGTGATGTCCTCCCATATGTTGACCGAGTGCTGCCACCGGGTGGACCGCATCTGCATCCTCGCCGAGGGCGGAGTACGTGCCCAGGGCACGGTGGAGGAGCTGAGCCGCGACCTCCATCCGCCGGTACGCGTCCACGTCTACCCCTCGGAGTCCGCCAACGGCAGCCTCGCAGCCACTCTCTCGGGGCTGGGTGCCGCCACGGTGGTGCAGCACCAGGGCGCCTGGGTCGCGGAGGTGCCACAGGCGGACAAGGTCGCCTTCCTTGCCGGCTTGGCGCCGTTGCAGGGGGCGATCCGCCACCTCCACGTCGAGGAACCGAGTCTGGAAGAGCTGTATTTCGAGGGGGAATCCAATGATCGGGGTGCAGGATGGGGATTGGGGGGTGGGGGGAAGGACATCCCTTCGGGTTGACGAAGATGCCGATGGACGCCGCCAACGAAAGGATCGACTGGCCGCGATAGCGGCCATCCGCTCCTCATCCCCCAACCCTCATCCCCCAACCCCCAAACGCCTCGTCTTGTGCTGATTCACGACGCGATCGAGACCGACCATGCAGTCCTCCACCTCCATCGTCCTCGCCATCGCCCGCAAGGAGCTCACGGACCGCCTGCGCAATCGGTGGGTGTGGACGGTCTCCGCCCTGCTATGCGTCGCCGCCCTGGCGATCGCCTTCTTCGGCGCCGCGCCGGTGGGCGTGGCGGGCGGCAAGGGAGGTGGTGCCGCCATAGCGAGCCTCATGAACCTGGCCGCCTATCTGGTGCCGCTCATCGCCATGATCCTCGGTTGTGGGGCGATCATCGACGAGAAGCAGCGTGGAACCCTCGATCTCATCCTCGTCCAGCCGCTGGCGCCGGGCGCGTACTTCGCCGGCACCTTCCTCGGTTTCGCCCTCGCCCTGGGGATCGCCGTGGGGTCGGGCCTGGCGATCGCCGGGATGGTGGCCGGCCTGTGGCTCGACGTGGCGGTGGGCGAATACCTGCTGCTCATCGTTCTCGCCCTCCTGCTCGGCGGTGCCTTCCTGGCGGTGTCGTTTCTCGTTTCGCTGCTCGCCAGGGAGCGGGGCCGTGCGATCGCGTCATCGATCTTCGTATGGCTGTTCGCGGTCTTCGTCTTCGATCTCCTCCTCGTGGGTTTGCTCATCGTGTCGGCCGGCAAGGTCCCCGCGGCTCTGTTCGGCGCCCTGTTGCTGGCGAACCCGGCCGATGTCTTCCGGCTGCTGTGCTTCCACTGGGTCGGATCCGCCGCCTCGCCCGTCGGACTGGCGTCGGTCGTCGAGTCGGGGATGTCGGCAGGGCTGCTGTTCGGGATGCTGGTCGTGTGGATCGTGCTCCCCCTGGCCCTGAGCTTCCTTCTCTTTCGACGTCGCATCACCCACGACACGTTGGTGTGAGGAGATCGACTGATCATGCAGGGAGAGAGCGTGGCACCAAGAGACCGTAGGGGCGGGGTTGATCCCCGCCCGTGGTCGGTGTGCCCAATCGTGGGAGAGGGTAAACCGCTCCCCTACGTGGTGTCGCATTACCGTCAATAGGAGACGTTCAAATGCAGTGTCGGAAAGTGCTTCCATCCACCTCCATCACCATGGCGCTGCTCGTGGTCCTCGCCAGTGTTCCCGGCGCCGCGGGCGAGCTGCGCGGGCGCGTCGTCGGTAAGGCCGACGCCGGACCGGCCGTCGTATGGATCGAGGGGATCAACGGCGGCGAGGTGCCGCACACGGACACGGTGCTCACCCATGTCCCCGGGGGGGCGTTCGCGCCCCACGTGAGCATTGGCTTCGTGGGCAACGACTACGTCCTCCGCAATGAGGACGATGCGCTGCACAACATCCACCTCCACCTGCGCCTCGGTTACCAGAAGGCGATCTCGGACCGTCCCCTGCAACTCGGCGCAACGTTGTACAACATCGCGTTGCCGAAGGCCGCCACCGAGGTGCGACGTCCGATCAAGCCCTACCACCGCTACCGGGACGATACGGGCTATATCGAGGTGCTGTGTGACCGCCATCCCGAGGAGACCGCCTACGTGGTGGTCTTCGACCACCCCTACGCGGCGGTGACGGGTGCCGACGGCACCTTCGCCATTCACGGCGTGCCGCCGGGTAGCCACCCGGTGCGGGTCTGGCAAGACGGGAAGGTGACCGACTGGCGGCGGATCGAGGTCAAGGGTGACGGTCCCACCGACGCGACCATCGAGCTGGGATCTTAGCCCGCAGTTCTCACCATGACTCTGCTGGGCCCACATAACTACCCCCATCTCCTGCCCGGGTCCTCGCCGGGCCGCCGCCTGACGGCGCTCCTGGCGGCGATCTGGCTGATGGCGGCTGCGGCGGCCGTGGCTGCGGAGACCGTACCGTCGTTTGCCCTGACCAACTGGGACGGCCGGCCGGTGTCGTTGGAGTCCCTCAAGGGACGCACCATCATCCTGACCTTCACCTTGGCCAAGTGCGTGTACGCCTGC
>JASFUG010000323.1:0-3980 GCA_050050395.1 Nitrospirota bacterium | reverse complement strand
CGAGGAGGGCAGCGGAACCCGGGCCGTCGCCCTCCAATTGCTTGCCGACAACGGCGTGGCGGGCCAGACGGCGACGTTGCTGGCGATGGGTGGCGATGAGGCGGCGCAGGCCCTCCTGAGCGGGTCGGTCGACGCCGCCTTCTACGTGTCCGCGCCGCAGGCGCCCGTAATCCAGACCTTGTTGACGAGCGAAGGCGTCGCATTGATGAGCTTCGCGAGGTCTCGGGCCTATACGCGAGCCCACCGGTTTCTGTCGCAGGTGACCCTCCCCGAGGGGGTGGTCGATTTCGGCGCCAACATCCCTTCCAGCGACATCTCCTTGCTGGCGCCCGCGGCCAACCTCGTCGTACGCGATCTCCACCCGGCGCTGATCGTTCTCCTGTTGCAGGCCGCCGCCGAGGTCCACGGGGCGGCGGGGCTCTTCGAGGACGACGGCGAGTTTCCTTCGCCGAGCTACCTCGACTTCCCCTTGCATCCGGAAGCACGCCGCTATTTCCGTTCCGGCCCCCCCCTTCTGCAGCGCTACCTGCCGTTCTGGGCGGCTTCGCTCATCGATCGGCTGAAGGTCATGTTGCTTCCCCTGGTGACCCTCCTGATCCCCCTACTGAAGGTGGTGCCGCCGGTCTACAGGTGGCGGGTCCGCTCCAAGATCTACCGCTGGTATCGAGAGCTGCAGGTGGCGGAGCGGGAGGCCCGAGAGGAGCGGTCGCCGTCGCATCTCGCCGACCACCTGGCCGCGCT
Organism: Nitrospirota bacterium; assembly: GCA_050050395.1. Classification (GTDB taxonomy): domain Bacteria; phylum CG2-30-53-67; class CG2-30-53-67; order CG2-30-70-394; family CG2-30-70-394; genus DASWHD01. The sequence continues at coordinate 3,239 of JASFUG010000323.1, read as the reverse complement.
CGACCGGATCGAGCACGAGGTCGGGCAGCTATCCGTGCCTCTCTCCTACGCCGAGGAGCTCTACCACCTGCGCCTCCACATCGCCCACGTGCGAAACCTGGCGAGGAATGCGGGCTAAGTACATCTCCACGAGGGCTTCCTCCAACGAGCTCTCCCGCCGCCGCTAGCGCTCGATCGTCGCCGTCTCCACGGCAGGTGCCGGAGGCTCAGCACCTTCAGCGGGACCGGCGGTTCGATTCGAGTTGCCCAACCTCGATGTACCGAACCCGAGCGAGGACCACCACCCCACAAACCAACCGTGCGCCAGAAACCGAGCGTCATCGCCAGGGCGCGACGGGCAAGTTGCGAAGCGTGATGATATCGGGGCGGAATCGACCTTCCTGGTTTCCTGGCTTCCCGCGTCGATCACCATTCGTGAATCGGGGAGCGCGCGAAGTCGGGAATCCAGGAAATGTTGGTCGGTCGTCCGTCGGCTCGACGTCGTTGCCGCTCGGCCGCCGCTGCGTTGGGGCTACCGGTCCTCTCTTCGCATCTTGGTGTCTTTGCATCTTTGCGCTGAAATCGGTGCAGCGCCTTGAGGTGAGGGACTCACTCGGCGTGGTAGATCTGCCCGCCAGTCTCCCGGAACTCGGCGGCCTTGTCCTTGAGACCGACCTCCAGGGCCTGCCTCTCATCGACCTCGCGCTTGGCCGCGTACTCGCGGACCTCCTCGGTGATCTTCATGGCGCAGAACTGCGGGCCGCACATGGAGCAGAAGTGGGCGATCTTCGCCCCTTCCGCCGGCAGGGTCTGGTCGTGGAACTCGCGGGCCTTGTCCGGGTCCAGCGACAGGTTGAACTGGTCGTGCCAGCGGAACTCGAAGCGCGCCTTGGACAGGGCATTGTCTCGGATCTGTGCGCCGGGATGCCCCTTGGCCAGGTCGGCGGCGTGGGCGGCGATGCGGTAGGTCACCACGCCCTCGCGCACGTCCTCCCGGTCCGGCAGCCCGAGGTGCTCCTTGGGGGTGACGTAGCACAGCATGGCGCAGCCGTACCAGCCGATCTGGGCCGCGCCGATCGCCGAGGTGATGTGGTCGTAGCCCGGCGCGATGTCGGTGGTGAGCGGCCCGAGGGTGTAGAACGGCGCCTCGAAGCACTCGGCGAGCTGCTTGTCCATGTTCTCCTTGATGAGCTGCATGGGCACGTGGCCCGGCCCCTCGATCATGGTCTGGACGTCGTGGTCCCACGCGACCTTGGTCAGCTCACCCAGGGTCTCCAGCTCGGCGAACTGTGCGCGGTCGTTGGCGTCGGCGATCGCACCGGGGCGCAGGCCGTCGCCCAGGGAGAACGACACGTCGTACGCCTTCATGATCTCGCAGATCTCCTCGAAGCGGGTGTAGAGGAAGCTCTCCTGATGGTGGGCGAGGCACCACTTGGCCATGATCGAGCCGCCGCGGGAGACGATGCCCGCCACGCGCCGTGCCGTGAGCGGCACGTAGGCGAGGCGCACCCCGGCGTGGATGGTGAAGTAGTCGACCCCCTGCTCCGCCTGCTCGATGAGGGTGTCGCGGTAGATCTCCCAGGTGAGGTCCTCGGCCACGCCGCCGACCTTCTCCAGGGCCTGGTAGATCGGCACGGTGCCGATCGGCACCGGCGCGTTGCGCAGGATCCACTCGCGGGTCTCGTGGATGTTGGCGCCGGTGGACAGGTCCATCACCGTGTCGGCGCCCCAGCGGATCGACCAGCACATCTTCTCCACCTCCTCCTCGATGGAGGAGGTGACCGCCGAGTTGCCGATGTTGGAGTTGATCTTCACCCGGAAGTTGCGGCCGATGATCACGGGCTCCAGCTCCGGGTGGTTGATGTTGGCCGGGATGATGGCACGGCCGCGGGCCACCTCGTCGCGCACGAGCTCCGGGGTGATCACGGGCGGGATGGCGGCGCCGAAGGCGTGGCCAGGGTGTTGCTGGCGCAGGTCCGCCGCGAGATCGGCGAGGAGGGCGGCGCGCTGGTTCTCGCGGATCGCCACGAACTCCATCTCGGGGGTGACGATCCCTTTCCGCGCGTAGTGCATCTGGCTGACGTTGCCACCGGAGCGGGCGCGCAGGGGGCGGCGCGCCACCGGGAAGCGCAGATCGGCCAGCGCGGGGTCGGCGGCGCGGCGGCGGCCGTAGGTGCTGGTGACGTCGGACAGCTCCCCCGCGTCACCGCGGCCGGTGATCCAGTCACGGCGCAGGGGCGGCAGGCCGCGGCGAAGGTCGATCTCCACCGCAGGGTCGGTGTACGGGCCGCTGGTGTCGTAGACCGTCACCGGCGCGTTGGGCTCCATCCCGTCCGCCTTGCGCGTCGGGGTGAGGGTGATCTCCCGCATCGGTACCCGCACCCCCGGCTGGCTGCCCTCCACGTAGACCTTGCGCGACGCGGGATACGGCTCGCGTGCCCGGGCGAGGATCGCGGCGGGATCGGTGGACGGGGTGTTGGTGGTCGACATCGGTCAACTCCTATGGAGGGACCGAGTCAGGCAGGACGGGGAGCAATTGCTCTTCCCTTCGCCGGCATGACCCGGATCAGGTTCAAAGGGTGTTTTCTCAGCCCCGCCAGCGACGGGACACCCCTAGGCTTCGCCGGAGCATAGGAAGCGGTTACAGTCAGCGCAACGGCCGCCGCTACCCGCATCTTCGGGCCGCTGTGTTTGAGGCGCACCATTGTTGCTGTGGCCCTTGGTAAGGGAGTGGTGCGCCGCGCTGCGCTTGGCGCACCCTACGGTTGGCGGGCATTGTGTTGGGCGTCGAACCGTGAAGGGACAGATCATGTGGAGCTTTTTCGACCGTTTTCGTGACCTTGGGCTCTTGGTGCTGCGCGTCGGGCTCGGCGCCGCCTTCATCGCCCACGGCTGGCCCAAGCTGATGGCCGGGCCGGAGACCTGGCAGGGGCTGGGCGGCGCCATGGGGCTGTTCGGGGTGCGCTTCGCACCGGAGTTCTGGGGCCTGTGCGCGGCCCTCGCCGAGGCGGCCGGGGGGCTGTGCTTCGCCCTCGGCCTGCTCTTCCGCCCGGCCTGCCTCGCCCTGGCGTTCACCATGGCGGTGGCCTTCGCCATGCACTTCGGCAGGGGCGACCCGTTCAAGGTCTACAGTCACGCCCTGGAGGCCGGGGTCGTCTTCGCCGGCATGTTCCTCGTGGGATCGGGGAAGTATTCGGTCGATCGGGTACTAGGCGGACGCGGGTAACTCCGCCACCCTTCGGTCTCTCTCCCGATACTCG
>JASFUG010000322.1:0-3999 GCA_050050395.1 Nitrospirota bacterium | reverse complement strand
CCTGCACCGGCGCGAGTGCTAGCAACAGTGCAGCCAAAATGGCTGCGGAGAAGGTTCGAAACAGCGTGTGGCTCATGATGGATTCCTCCTTGGGGTTAGACTGCGGCCAGATTGAACGTGTGGGGAGGTGGGCGGTCGCGGTGTAGCGGCGGTTCTCTCCGTAGATGACGGACTCACAGCAGGACGGCTCGGCTCTGCCAAGCGGGGGCGACGGCGCCCGCCGACGCGAAACCAATTTCTCGAAAAGAACCCCCTCGCCGAAGGCCGGTGGGCTGGACACCCGCGACACGACCCCGTCGGATTTCTTCTCGCCGCGTTGCCTGGCGCGATGGATCGCACGACGGCCCAGGCGCGTGTGAACGCGGCGTGCAACGTGCTCCTTGGTTGCTCAAACGATCTGCCACTGCACAGCATCAACCTCCTTTCCCGTAGTGGCTCGTTGAAAAGTTAGGAAGCGGAGTGAACGATCAGCACGACCTATGCCAGGCCACCGGCGTACCCGCTGTTGTGACCTCGGGAGGTCTGTGGAGGGTCACGGCTGCATCGCGAAGAACCGTCGCCTCCCATCCCGTGAGCGACGTATCTGATTGTCGTTGCAGTTAGTTTTCCATTGTCGCACGGCGGTTCTCGTCGCGCCGTCGCGCCGGGTCGCCGCCGCGCTACGCGGCGTTGGAGGTTCGGTGCGTGTCCCAAGCGCCGCTGAGGCCGTCTCAGAGTGAGACGACGTGGTCCCGTGATTGTCTGCGGAGCAGGGCTGCGGCGCTGCATTAACACCTGGCAGTCCTGCGGCTCCTCGATGCCGCACATCCCTCACCTCCTCTCCCAGGGGAGTGCCTGCTCCCCGCGACGATCGCTACCCCGGGGAGCATCACCCGTTCGGCGTGGTTTCCGAACAACCTCCCGGTCCCGTCGGCGCGCATTCTAAACACGACCGAGCTGATGATCTATAGATAAGTCACGCAGCGAGCCCGTTGCGGTAGCCGGAGTTGCTCGGGCGATCTGGATCGTCTCCCACAAGGGGGCGGAGAGGTCCAGCTGGTCCCGCCCCGTGCCGAGCCCCGGTGTGCCAAACGGCCGCTACCAGGGCGGCCGGACGGGTCCGTTGCTCCCTACGGCCGCGCTCGGCTACCGCGGTCGTGACGCTCGCTTGCGGGGAGCGCCGCTCGTGGTGAGGGCCGTTATACGCCCTGGACCTGCGCCGAGCCCGAGCCGCAGCGGAGGTTGCCCGGCACCGCGACGTCGATCTTCTGCGGGTAGGCGAGGTTGAGGTCCGCCATGATCGCCACGAACTCCTCCTCGCTCTTGCCTCGACCCAGGCGCGGATTGCGCGCCTTCTCCTGACCGATGGTGGAGACCTGGCGGCCGTTGTAGTCGTGGCCGGGGTAGACCAGGGTCTCGTCCGGCAGGGTGAAGAGCTTGTCGTGGATGCTGCGATAGAGGGTGGCGGCGTCGCCGGACTGGAAGTCCGTGCGGCCACACCCGTCGATCATCAGCCCGTCGCCGGTGAACACCATCTTGTGGGTGTCCGTGTCCACCAGGTACGAGTGGTGGCTGTCGGTGTGACCGGGGGTGAAGAGTGGAAAGATCTCGAGGGTCCCCACGTGTAGCGGCTCGCCCTCGCGCAGCCCGACGTCGCGGCACGGGATCTCGTCCATCGCCGGCCCCGCAGTTTTGCAGCCGGTCGCGGAGCGCAGCCCGGCGGCGCCGGTGACGTGGTCCGCGTGCACATGGGTCTCGAGGGTGTAGTCGAGCCGCAGCCCCAGCTCGTCCAGGACCCGCACGTCGCGTTCGATCATCTCCGCCACCGGATCGATGAGCACCGCGGCCCCGCTCTCCGGGCACGCGAGGAGATAGGTGTACGTCGACGAGGCTGGGTCGAAGAGCTGGCGGAAGATCATCGGAGGTCCTTTCGTCGGGGGGATTTGCCGAACGCAGACGCGGGGGCGCGCCACCTTTCGCTCATGGTTTGTCCGCCATCGCGTTTAGGCAACCGACACGACGGTCCGGACTGTGGCGCTCCCACGCGACCCCCTCATCGACCTTGACCGGACCGGTTCACCTTGGTGATGTCTGTGACCGGCCGTAACGGTCCGTGCGCGGACGGTGGTGGCTCGACCCCGTGGCCGTCGCGCGCGGCACAGGGAGCAGAGATGCTGAACTCTTGGGGAATCTTGATCGTGTGGGCCGTGCTCGCGCTCATCTCGCTGAGCGTCCTGGAGCACGACCTGCGCGTGCGCAACGCCCATCTCGCGCCGCTCATGCGGTGGGTGTGGCGGTTCACCGTCGTCTACTCGAACGTGCTGGGTCTGGCGGTCTACTTCTACTCCGGCCGGAAGGAGATCCCGCACGACACCGTCTGGCGCAAGGGATTTCGCTCGGTGGCACACTGCTACTCCGGCTGCGGCATGGGCGAAATCACCGGCGTCTTCATCGCCGCCGGCCTGCTCTCTCTGGGCAACTGGTGGGTGTCGGGGATCACCTTCGTGCTGGCTTACGTGGCGGGCTTCGCACTGACCGTGGGACCGCTCCTCCAGGAGGGTGAGGCTTTGCGCACCGCATTACGGGATGCGGTCTACAGCGAGACTGCCAGTATCACGGCGATGGAGATCGTCGCCATCGGCGTGGACCGGTGGCTGTCCGGCAGCGCAACGCTGACCGAGCCGATCTTCTGGTCCTCGCTGATCGTGTCCCTCACCGCCGGGCTGCTGGCCGCCTATCCGGTGAACGTCCTGCTGATCCATTACGGGGTGAAGGCGGGCATGCACGACCCGCGGCACGGCGTGGCCCACTGATGCCGGGCGCCGACGATCGGTCCGGAGGGATTGGCCGTGCGCACGGATTGCCTTTGGTACGGTCGAGGCACATGAAGGCCGTCGCGGCCTTTCCAGGAGAGTGCCGCATCGATCTGATCGATGCGCCGGAGCCAGGCATCGAGACCGGTGGGGAGGCCGGATTTCTGCTACACGGGCGAGTTCACCGAGCGAGGCATCGCCGGCGCCCATGGTTTCATGACGGAGCGGGTCGTCGATGATGCTTGCGACGTGGTGGCCGTGCCCCCGGTGCTACGCGACGTTGCGGTCCTGAGCGAGCCGTTGGCCATCGCCGAGAAGGCGCTCTCCGAGATCTGGGGTATCCAGGAACGTTTGCCGTGGGCGTGTCGTGTGGCGCGCGGGTCGCAGCGTGCTCCCCGGCTCCGCGCGCTGGTGATCGGCGCCGGTCCGGTCGGTCTGCTGGGGGCGATGGCCCAGGCGAACGCTGGCTTCGAGACCGTCGTGTAGTCGCGCAATCCGCCGGACAGCACGCGGGCGCCGATTATGGAAGGCATCGGCGCACGCTACCTCTCGGCGCGAGAGCACGACGCATCGGTGCTACCGGAGGTGGCCGGAGGGTTCGACTTGGTGTACGAGGGCACCGGCGCGTCGGGTCGCGCCTTCGACGTCCCGCAGGTGCCCAGTCGAAACGCCGTCTTCGTCTTCACGGGGATCCCGGTCATCAAGCCATACATCAACCTCGATAGCGCTTGAGGGTCACCGCCCACGACACTCCGCCCGATCAGCATGTATGCGCATGACGCGACGGCCACCAACGGGAACGTACGCAACTCCATGCTGCGGGTCTCCTTCTCGCGGTCCCACCCGATCGGGATCGCCAGGACGAACGCGATGGAAAGCTCGGCGAGGCGCGTGAGGTAGATGAACCATCGGAGCTCTTGTAGCTGTTCCATCGTGGCCGCACCTTCCGAGGTCAAGGCCTTCCCGGCCTACGGTGGCGACACGCGGTTCCGGCCTCGGTAGTGGCGTCGAGCGGTCGGATTCCTTCGTTCGAGGCCTTCCCGGCTCGCTGGTCGATCGCCCGTGGTCTCACTCGGTTACCCCCGCTAGACCGTTGCCAGGAGGCCATGCCGCGCTCGCTTGGAAAAAAATGACTCCACGTCCATGGCGCAGCACGGGCGGTGGTCCCGCCTAGGGGGCCGCCGGCAACCACCGCAAACTCAGGCCG
>JASFUG010000321.1:0-4002 GCA_050050395.1 Nitrospirota bacterium | reverse complement strand
TCAACTCCAGGGGCGGACCTGAGCGTCCCTCCTGGAACTCCTCGAGAAACGCCAGAGCGAGCGGTTCGACATCATCCGGTCGCTCGCGCAGGGGTGGCACGTGCAGAGGCAAAACGTCGATGCGGTAAAAAAGGTCCTCGCGAAATCTGCCGTCGGCCACCAACTGTCGCAGGTCCTGATGGGTGGCCGCGATCACGCGCACGTCGACCTCGATCGACCGGCTGCTCCCTACCGGCAACACCTCCCGGTCCTGGAGTACCCGCAGGAGCTTCACCTGGGTCTGAAGGGGGGCATCGCCGATCTCGTCGAGTAGCAATGTGCCCCCGTGAGCAGCACGAAAATGGCCTTCGCGGGCCGTATGGGCGCCTGTGAAGGCGCCACGTTCGTGACCGAACAACTCGCTTTCCAACAGCTCCGCAGGAATCGCCCCACAATTCACCGCACGGAACGGACCCTGCCGACGGCGACTGGCGAGGTGAAGCGCCCGCGCCACGACCTCCTTACCGGTCCCGGTCTCACCGGTGATCAGTACGCTGGAATCGACGCGGGCAAGCCGTCGCACCTGGTCCCACACCCCCTGCATGGCGGCACTCGCGACGACGAACGGCGGCCCCTCGACAAGTCGCTCCGTATGCTCCGGGCTGGGAGAGCCGCCACGCAGGGCCGCACGCACCCGTCGCAGGAGCTGAACTCCGTCATACGGCTTCTCCAGGAAGTCAAATGCGCCGAGGCGCATCGCCTCGACTGCGCTGCCGACATCGCCATGGGCGGTCAGAATAATCACCGGCAGCTCCGCTTCGCGCGCGTGAAGCCGCTGCAACAACTCCATGCCATCCATCCCATCCATGCGCAAGTCGGTGACCACGACATCGAACCGCCGGCCCTGTGTCGCAGCCACCGCAGCCTCACCGCTAGCGACGCAGTGAACAGAATAACCCTCTGTCTTTAAACGCATCTCAAGGACACCAAGAATGCTCGGGTCGTCATCCACCAGCAGCACGCTGGGCGTTCCGGTCGCCATCTCGATCACGGTTCGGGATCTCCAGGAAGGGGTGCTAGGTCGATAGCTTTCAGCGTCTCCAGCTCATGACGAACCTCCGCCACCTCATCTCTCAGCCGTTCCAGCTCGGCCTCACACTCGGCAACCCGACCGGCAGCGGAAGCCTGATCGGAACCGTCTGCTTTTAGGGAGGCAAGGAGCGCCAAAAGGGTTCGCGCCACCGCGCCGGCGCCACCCTCCTCCGGGTCGAGGCTACTCGCTCGTTCCAGCCATTCCTGGGCCGCGCTGCCATCCCCGACGTCATGTTCAGGGGGTAGCAACGCGACCGCGCCGCGCAGCCACGCCGCAGCGCGCTGCCGATCGGCTACGGCTGGATCTTCCGCCATCCTGCGCAAGGCTGTCTGTTCCTCGGGCAGGGGTTCGGCCGTGTCCGGTGCGCCTTCCGTACTGCTGACAAATGGCCAGCGCGGCGACCATGAATTCATGTTCGCACACCCTGGCAGGCACGCAACGGCCGCCGCCAGTGCGGCGGCCTGCCAGCACCCACACCTTGCCACGTGCACACCGCGCGCAGCCTTCATCGCTACCCGGCGCACGACCCGGAGCCCCAAGTGGCCGATGTACGTCCTGCCGCGCTGATGCCTACTCCGGGGCGATGTTGGCATGCGGTTTCCTTTGTGCCGATGGCAGGCGAACGATGAATCGGGAGCCGTTTCCCGGACTACTCTCCACGTCCAACTCCCCCTGATGGTCGCGAACGATGAGCTGCGCGATGGCCAAGCCGAGCCCGCTACCTGGCAGGTCCGGGGTCACACCCGGATGGGCGCGTTCGAACCTTTGGAAGATCCGCGACAGATCTTCCTCCGCGATGCCGAGCCCGTCGTCGCACACGGCGACGACGGCCCACGACCGTCCGTGTCGCTCTTCCGCGGTAGCCTCGAACCACACCCGGCCACCCGGACGGTTATATTTCACGGCGTTGGTCACCAGGTTGGTAAAGACCTGATTGAGGCGCTCGGCGTCCCCGCGGACAATGGCGCCGTCAGCGAAGTTCGGCGCGACCAGCTCCACGTCACGGCGATCGGCAAGCAAGGAAAGTCCTTCCATACACCGAGAGAGGATCTCCGCGAGGCTCACCTCCTCGAAGTGGTAGGCCATCCGCCCGGCACGGATCCGCGAGAAATCCAGGATCTGCCCGGTACGGTCTTGCATCCGGCCGAGCTCCTGGTGACTGATTTTCAGCAGGCGGCGCTGCTCATCCGTGGTCGGGCCGGCCACCCCTTCGAGCATCATCGCATTCGCCTCGCAGAGAGAGGTGAGGGGGGTCTTAAGCTCGTGGGAGCAACTCGCCAGGAACTCCTCCTTCAGCGAGTCTATTTCCGCCAACTGGCGGGCCATCCGATTCGCGGAGCGGGCCAGATCCCCGATCTCGTCACTGCGCACCACCTCCACCTGGTAATCGAATTCGCCCTCTGCCCAGCGCCGGATACCCGCACTCACCTGCATAAGAGGGCGGGTAACGTGACGATAGGTCCAGTAGGCGAAGGCGACGCCTACCGCCATCGCCGCCAGCCATCCGCCGAGGCTCACCCGCGAGGCATGCCGCACGGCCTGCTGGCTGTGGGTGAGCCGCGCCTCCATCGCCTCCTGAAGGCCATTGCGGACCCCCGCGAGGAACGTTGCGAAGACGTCCAAGGCGGCATCGATCTCGGCGATCGATTGTATCCGCAGGGCGGGAGGATCGGGCATTGTGGCGAATACGCCCTCTGCCCAGAGGGCATGGTGGGTCGTCTGGGCACCCTCGAGGGCGCGGTGCCACTCCGGCTGGGGACTCGCCAGGACCAGCCCGGTTAGGGATTCCTCGAGGCGCTGAGCGAGCTGAAAGGCCCGCTCCACGAACGCCGGATCATCGGTCACCACCGCCTTCTTCGCGAGGTTGGACTCGGCACGCATGATATCGATACAACGGCCGAGGGCGATGTAACGCGGCATGTCGTCCTGCAGGAGATCCGTGACCTCGTCTTCCTGGACGCCAAGCTGTGCGAGGACATAAAGACCGAGACAAGCGACTACCCCACCGAGCAGGAGATAGCCGATAAGAAATTTGAATAATAGACGGGCCGCCAGAGCACGCACCGATTCTCGCCCATAGATGGCACGGGGGAGGATCGTCGCATCGCCCCCGGAGCGGGTCAAACCGCACGACGCCGTCGTTGACCGTTCTTGTGAACCTTACCTACCATCCGGGCGCCTCCCTCGCCGACGGCTGCGCCGGTGGCACGCCAGCATGTCCAGCATCGACCTACGCCACCGGCTTCTCCGCACGACGAGGCAGACACCTATCGCGACGGTACCGGACGGCCCCGCCGTCGGCGCCCCGTGATAGTTGATGACCCGCCCCGCCGAGTCACGATAGCCCGCCCGCCCCTTCGCCGGTACCGGAGAACACCCCGATGAGTTCTCGATCTCTCGCTCTAGTCACCGCCGGTCTCTTGACCCTCGCCACGACCCTCGGCGGCTGCCAAGGCGACCCGAGCGTTGCCCGCAACGTGCGCTACCAGCGCGCTATAGATCTCCTCGACCAGGCCAAGCCGCAGGCGGCGGTCGTGGAGCTGAAGGCAGCGATCGAGATCGACCAACGATGGGCGCCAGCTCACCGCAAGCTAGGTGAGGTCTACCTCGCGCTGGGCAAGCCAAAAAACGCGCTTGCCGCCTTCAACGAGGCATCTTCCCTCGCCCCGGAAAACCTCGAGCTCCTGCTGGACATCGCCGAGTGTCAGATCCAGCTTGACCGACTAAACACGGCACGGAAACAGCTGGAACGATATTCCGAGAGGGTCGGAAATACCGCGCGCGTCGAGCGCCTCCTCGGGGAAATTGCGCAACATGAGGGCGACAAAGGAGCCGCCAAGGCGCACTTCGAGGCGGCCATCGAGACTGATCCGTCGAGCACCGACAGCCGCCTGGGCCTTGCACAGCTAGCGGTCGAAGCCGATGACCTC
>JASFUG010000320.1:0-4011 GCA_050050395.1 Nitrospirota bacterium | reverse complement strand
CGCGGGAGCCATTTTGTTCTCTCTTTCCCCGATGTGGGCTCGCGCCCTAGACCCTGATCAGGTAGTGGTCGTGGCCAATTCCCGCAGCCCCGCGTCGCTTCTCATTGCTGAACGCTATCGGCAGCTGCGCCAGATTCCGCAAGCTAACTTGTGCGCCCTGCCACTGCCGACGGAGGAGACCGTCGACCGCACGACATTCGACAAGACCCTACAGGAACCCGTACGCCGGTGGCTCTCCACCCATCCCCAGGGAGCTTCGATCGCGTGCCTTGTGCTCACCTACGATGTGCCCCTGCGCATCCGTTCCGATCATGCCAACTCGTGGGCACGTCGCCGGATCGCGGAGCTTGATCGCCAGATCGACACGCTCGAATGGGAGGAGCCAGACTCGGAAAGACTCGCCTCCCTCCTCGATCAGCGCAGGAATCTATTGCGTACAGCCCGGTCGGATATCGCCTCGGTCGATTCCGAGCTAACCCTCGTGCGCACGCCTCACGCCCTGCGAGGCCGGTTACCCAACCCTCTGTTTCGCGCCAACCTGCATCCACCCGAAGCCGTCCGGTTGCCGGCCGGTGGGGTCATGACGGCGCGCCTGGACGGGCCTAACCCGCACCTCGCGATCGGTCTCGCGGAGAAGGCCATCGCGGCCGAACAGCGTCCACCTTCCGGGCGAGTGTACATCGACGCCCGCGGCCTGACGCGCGGCCAGTACGCCCCCTATGACGAAGCGCTACGTCGCGCCTATCGCCATTTCCTCGAAGGCCCCTTTCCTGTGAATCTCGAAGACACCAACCGCCTGTATGGTCCAGGGGAGTGCCCGGACGCCCTCCTCTATTACGGCTGGTACAGCCTCGGAAGGTACCGCGACGCATTCGACTGGGCGCCCGGGGCGATTGCCGTGCACCTCGCGTCGAGCGAGGCGCGCAGCCTGCGCGACGGAGACTACTGGTGCCCCCGAATGATCGCCGACGGAGTCACGGCCACCCTGGGCCCGGTAGCGGAGCCATACGCGGACGCCTTTCCCCCACCGGACCTCTTCTTCCAGCGCCTCGCCGAGGGACAGTACACCCTGGTCGAGTCGTATTTCCTGTGTCTTCCCCATCTGTCGTGGCGCATGGTGCTCGTCGGCGACCCGCTGTACCGGCCGTTCAAACAGAGGCCATTCATCCGGGGCCGATAGCAAGGCGCGGGCCGCCACCTCAGGGCGGCCCTTCGCTTGACTCGACGGCCTCCCAGCGTAGACTTCGCGAAACCTAGTGAGCATTTATCTTTCAAAGGCTTAACGATCTACCGCCACCGTCATTGCCGAGCCGTGGTGACCGCTGGCGGCGCCGGCCGGCGGTTCGGTTCCGCGTTGCCCAAACAATTCGTGCCCCTAGCCGGCGTCCCGCTTCTCGAGCACACCCTGCGTCTCTTCGAGAACCACCCGGCCATCGACGACATGGTCCTCACCCTGCCCGCCGGTGAGTGCGAGCGACGCGCGACCGACCTGCAGAAGCGCTACCCGAAGCTGCGCCGGGTAATGCCGGGTGGGGCGAGCCGTCAGACATCGGTGTATTCCGCCCTGTCGGAGCCGATGGACCCGGAGGGACTGGTCTGTATCCACGATGCAGTCCGGCCCTTGGTCCCAGCGGCGCTGCTCGATGCCCTGCTCGCCGCCGCAGACCGCGACGGGGCCGCGGCGCCGGCGCTGCCGGTGACCGAGACCGTGGCCGAGACTGACGGCGACGGCTGGGTGGTACGCCACCTCGAACGCACAGCCCTTCGGACCCTGCAGACACCCCAGGTGTTTCACTACCACGTCATCCTCAGGGCACATGAGGCGGCGGCGGCAGGGGCACTGGAGTACACCGACGACACCTCCATAGCCGCCGCCGCCGGCTGCGCCGTGCGCCTGGTTTCGGGTCTTGCCACCAACGTCAAGATCACCACGCCGGCGGACCTCGCGTTGGCGGCCCACTGGCTGGCGCGATCGGAAGAGGTGCGATGACGCGCATCGGCCACGGATTCGATGTCCATCGTCTCGTGCCGGACCGTCCCCTGATCCTCGGCGGGGTCGTCATTCCCTTCGACCAGGGCCTCCTCGGCCACTCCGACGCGGATTGTCTCACCCACGCCATTTGTGACGCGCTACTCGGCGCGGCCGGTGTCGGCGACCTCGGCCATCACTTTCCAGACACCGACCCGAGTCTCGCCGGGATCGCCAGCCTGGAGATCCTGCGGCGCGTTCACACCCTCCTAGTCTCCGCCGGTTGGGTGGTGGGCAACGTCGACGCCACCGTGGTCGCGCAGGCACCCAGGCTTGCCCCGCACGTCGGCGCGATGGTCGCCAACCTTGCGGCTTGCCTGAACGCGGACATCGCTGCGATAAACGTCAAGGCGACGACGACCGAGGGGCTGGGTTTCACCGGTGACGGGCTCGGGATCGCGGCCCACGCCGTCGCTCTCATCCACTCCCGGTGACCGATGGCCGATTTCCCCGCGTTCCCTACACCGGAGCCCCAGCCACAGCGGACCGCCACCCTCGAGGAGCCCGAATCACGGGTGCGGGTGCGTTTCGCGCCCTGTCCCAATGGGCTCCTGCACGTCGGTAACGCCCGTACAGCACTGTTCAACTGGCTCTTCGCCCGCAGCCAGGAGGGGCAGTTCATCCTGCGCATGGAGGAGCCCGACCCGGATCGTACGGCCCTGGAGATCGAGGCCCATATCATGCAGGACATTGCATGGCTGGGCCTCGACTGGGACGAGGGCCCGGATCGCGGCGGTCCCGCGGGCCCCTACCGCCAGGGCGAGCGCCTCGCCATCTACCGTGCCCAGGCCGAGACCCTCCTCGCGGATGGCACGGCCTACCCGTGTTTCTGCAGCGACAAGGTGCTCGCTGCAGACCGGAGCGCAGCCAAGGCGCAGGGTCTCCCCTACCGCTACGCGGGCCATTGCCGCAGCCTGCCGAGGCCGACGGCGGAGCGCCGCCGCGCCGCCGGGGAGCGCCACGCCATCCGCTTCCGCACACCGCCAAGCAAGGTCTTCATACATGACCGACTCCGCGGTGCCATCGCCTTCGACGGCGCGGACTTCGGCGACTTCGTCCTGGTGCGAAGCGATGGCGTCGCGGCAAACAACTTCGCGGTGGTGATCGACGACGCGTTGATGGGCATCACCCACGTGATCCGTGGGGATGACCACCTCCCCAACACCCCGAAGCAGGCCCTGCTGTTCGATGCCCTCGGGTTTCCACGGCCCGATTTCACCCATCTCCCGCCGGTGCTCGGCAGCGACGAGCGCCCCCTCGTCAAACGCGACCGAACCGCCACCCTCGCCGGGCTGCGTGCCGACGGGATCCTTCCGGCGGCCCTGGTAAGCTACCTCTCCACCCTCGGCTGGGGCCGCGAGCCGGACGATGGTCTGCTCGACCTCGAACGGCTGTGCAGTGAGTTCACCCTGGCCCACCTCAGCCACCATCCGGCCCACCACGATGGAGCACGACTGCGCCACTTCCAGAAACTGCACCTGCACCACCTCCCTCAGGACGATCTCGTGCGGCTCGTCCTGCCGTACCTCCAGCAGGCGGAACTGGTGAGCGTCCCGGCGACCCCCGCGGAGGAGATGCGGTTGCGGACAATCATCGCCGCACTGCATGAGGAGATCCATCACCTTCCTGAGGTAACCGAGCAGTTTGCTTATCTCTACCGCCGGCCGACGCCGACGACGGCCCTGGTAAGTGATCCAGGAGCGGCGGCGAGAGCCGTCGAGGCCGTGGCCGCTGCCCTCACCGGTCTTACGGAGCTCGACGTCGAGGGGGCCGGCGCCGTCTTGCACCGCGCGTGCGCCGCGAGTGATCTGGAAGGACGCGCCCTCTTCCTGCCGGTGCGCGTCGCCCTTACCGGCCGCGACCGGGGCCCGGCCTTGGACGTGATTCTCCACCTCCTCGGGGCCGAGGAGGGACGCGGCCGCCTGCGCGACTTCGCCGCGGCCCTGCACGGCGGATGACCGGCGTTTCCTCCATCCTGGTGG
>JASFUG010000319.1:0-4016 GCA_050050395.1 Nitrospirota bacterium | reverse complement strand
CTCGCCGGGGTCTCGCCACTCTTCCGATTCATCGGTGTTGATCTCGCAAGCGTCAAAGACGAAGCAGTTGACGAACTGATTGGCGACGTTGTCCGCAGCGTCGGTGATGGCGTCGCCGAGCCATCCCGCGTAGTCATAGACCTCGTTGTGGACCTGGTTGAACGTCCACTCGGCGGCGTCAAAACGCTCGTCCTCCGTGTACAGGTAGAGGCCATCGATGGTGTCGCCGTCGGCTTGCCCCGTGCGCGCAGCATCCGCTTCCTCCAGGGTCCCTTCGAGGGTGACACCCACCTCCTTGAGCGCGTGCCAGATGAACTGGGAACAGACCGTTGCCGGTGTGTCCTCGGCCCAGCCACGCGCGGTCAACCACGGATCCGGAAGAAGCGGGTAGGACGGTGGCGGGTCGGGAAAGGAAGACGGTGCGGCATGGCTCAACACGATGTCGGCATCGGTGTAGGCGAAGAACCGATAGTGACCGTCCGTGCTCAGCGCCACGTCCGCCGCGTCCTGCAACTTCTCGCGAATCTCGCGGTCCGATCCCGGCGGAGGTTTGATCACTCGCGGATAGACGGGTTCGCTGTCGCCCTCACAGAGATGGGGATCGGCGGAGAACCCGAAGACGAGGTAGGGATTGCCGAGGTTGTCGTGCATCTCCTCCCCGTTGAACGCCATACCGACGGTCTGGGTGATCACACCGGGCCAGCCGTAGCGCAGCACGCCCTCGAGGAAACCATCCGAGCCTGAGTAATCCTCTTCTTTGTAGCGGTCGGCTACGGACGTCGAGTGCGTCACCTCGTACTTGTTGCGGGTCATGATGCCGCTATGGGAGTAGACCTGTGCCGGCGAGAGCTTGCGCATCATCTTGCCGATCATCTCGCACTCCACGGATAGCAGGACGTCGCCCTTGAGGGCGTTGGCGACGTGGGCCGGTGCGGTGCACCAATCGTCCGTGGCCTGGCAGGAGACACCCGGCCGGGTCGGGTCTCCCGGCACGCAAGGCTGGCCGAGACAATGTCCTGGATCGTCCCTCGGATCACACTGCGTGAGATCGCAGAGGTCCTGCGAACCGGCGGCCGTTGCCTGGGGGCTCGCAATGCTCGGCACCATGATGGGCGGCGGCGGGAACTCGATCTTGCCCTGCCGCGCGAGGCGATAGAGCTCCTCTTCCGTGACGTGCAGCGGATCGACGACCAGGCCACCGTCGGACACCTGGTTGAGTAGGTGCCGGAGCGCTGGATCATCCTGGACTCGCGTCATCACCGGGTTGCGCCGGTCGGCATCGAAGTAGGCACTCGCATACGCGCGCTGCCGCGGCCCGACGTCTCCGCGCAGTGAGACGTCGACGCCGCACATCCCGGTCATCGAGGCGGCGGATACGCTGAGCTGGCGGTTCGCCGCCCCCCGGGCGGGGACGTCCAGCGCAACGACTTCGGCAGGCAAGATCAGCGGGTCCGCGTCGGGGTCGCAGGGGTGTAACGTCGTCTGCCGCCAATCGAGCTGGATGGGAAAGTCCTCCAGGTTGCTCACGGTGAATGCGCCGGTCCAGGCGGCCCCGGACGGTCGCAAGAGTCCATCCGAGTCCACGGGAAGATGGATGATTCCCCGCTGCTTGTTGGTCGCGTAGAGGTTCCAGAGCGTGACGGCGCGCCGAGCCGTGAGATCCGCGTGGCCGCTGCGACGCAGCGTGATCGTCACCTCGACGTTCTTGTATGGGTCGTCGCGCGACTCTCCCCGGATCAGGGTGGCATAGGAATGCGAGGCGTACGGTATCTCGCCCGTGTCGAGCACGGGCTGGCCATCGCCAAACTCCCAGAGATACGTGGGATCCTGTCCGCCAAACGACTCGTCGTTCTCCACGACGAAGTCGATCGTGTGTTCGTGGAAGGGGTTGGCCCGCACGGCAACGTCCAGAAATTCGTAGTCCGGGCCGCAGTCAACCACCTCGATCGTCGCCTGCTCGCTGTCAAAGAAGTGCTCCGGGGTGGACGCGGTGATCGTGATGAGTCGTTCACCCGGTACCCCTTCGAAGTGCAGAAGTTGCGGACTGCCCAGGTCCCCGTTGATCGCGATATCCACTTGACCCTGGTCCGTCTCCGGGTGCGTGGCCTCGACCGTCACCAGAAGGTCTTGTCCCGGGCACACCTGAGCGGCGGGATTGAAGACGATGCTGTCGATCATGTCCGCCGGGCCGCCGGGACTGGGATTCCCGCAGGCACGCGACCAGGCGAACCCCGAGAAGCTGGCATAGACCTTCGGAACGGGGATCGGGTTCTGCGAGATCAGCTCGCGGCTCTGCGGGTCATAGATGAACACCCATGCTTGCTCGAGGAGAAAGGAGACTCCGCCGTCGTCACCAGCCTGGGTCTGCACACCGATTCCCACCAACAAACCGTCGGTGCGGATCTCGATCGCGACCGTGCCGCGTGGCAAATTGTTCGCCACCCGTTCGAGCTCGGCTCCGCCAACACTGTAGGACCACAAGGTCTTGTTACGGCAGAGGAAGATGCGTGAGCCGTCATTGTCCCAGGCAATCCCGGAGAACATCTCATCCGATGCATATCGCACCTCGCCGGCCCCTGTATCCGTATCGATCTGCACCAGGCCGACGCCC
Organism: Nitrospirota bacterium; assembly: GCA_050050395.1. Classification (GTDB taxonomy): domain Bacteria; phylum CG2-30-53-67; class CG2-30-53-67; order CG2-30-70-394; family CG2-30-70-394; genus DASWHD01. The sequence goes on along the minus strand of JASFUG010000319.1, from coordinate 1,405 downwards.
TTGGCCCAGCCCCATAGGGTGGCGTCGGTCCAACGGAAGGCCAACGCGGAGATCGAATTGAACCCGTGCGGGCCGACGGGCGACATCGCGCCGGTGGCGCGGTCAACCCGGTAAAGCAATCCGGGTTGACCGTCCACGCGATCGGTCACCGCGTACAGGACGCTGGTCAGCGGGTGGACTGCCATGCCGCGCACTTCTTTGTCGAGGAGATCGCCCAGCGGATAGCTGCGCTTGTTGCGCAGGTCGAGGGCGAGGAGCTGCGAACTGTGTCCGGGCTGGTGCCCTGCCGTGTACAGGGCGCACACGGGTATGGGATCAGGGTCATCGGCGTCGGCGGTCGAATGCCCGACGACCAAGCCGATCAGCAGAATGGCTAACAGCCGTAGCGGTGCTGGCCCCAAGATGCGCTGCCAGCCTCCCATTGTCAGCCGACCGTCGTGAAAGGGTCGCTGCCGGGTTCGGCCGCATCGGATCGCGCGATTGCCGAGGCAGGCATCGATTTCCCGACCAGCGTTGAGGGTTTCAGTCCACTTCATCATCTGTAGTTCCCTCCCGAGGCAATTTCTTTTCCGAGCTGGTCCGCGAGGGCGACTGCCTGCGTCTGAACGGGAGTCGCTGGGCGGGCAAGCCAGCGGGCCCACCGTGGTTCCTGTAGATGTCGGCGCGATCAGCGCCCTCGTGCCGCGTGCGGCGAGGAGCGGATGCGCGCCGTTCGCGCCGTCCTGTCGAGTTACGTCGAACGTCGAAGGTACTCGCCAAGGCTTTTCCCCTCCGCGGCAGACAAAACAAAATAATGTCTACCAACTAACGTCAAATTAACCGACCCCGCACCCGTGTCAACCTGGCTGCGGTCCCAGCGCCGTCGCTCGCACGCCCCTGGTCCCCTCGCGGCACGGCGAGCACATCTCAATAGCTACGGATCCTCAATCCGAGGGTCGCAGGCGTTTGAACCCGGCTAACCGCCTGTGATCAAACGCATTCGTGGTCTGCACTAGGCGCGACCCACGTCTTTCTGACTCACCTGCGACTCAAACGACGGGATTTCGTCTGTTCGCAAGTCATGCGCCGTGCTGCCGGTTCTCCCGAGAGCCTGGCTCGACGTTTGCAGTGCTCAGGAGGGGACGTATCTCCCTGCGAAAGAAAACTCTCAAATTGAACGGGTTCTTCGGTGCGTCGCCGGCGATGACCTGTCCGACCCTCCCAAGCCCGCGCGAGACTCACCCCAACGAGGTCACGCGATGTCCACCCTGACCCACTACATCGAGCAACTCGAGCAGGGCATCGAGGGCAACCAGGCCATTCGCGAAAACGACATCGGTGAATTCGAAGCCCTCTGCAACCGCGGCGTCGAGCTAGGAAACGCCACGCTGTTGCACCAAGCGGACCAGTCCTTCAAGCGAGCATT
>JASFUG010000318.1:0-4029 GCA_050050395.1 Nitrospirota bacterium | reverse complement strand
GCGATGACGTAGTCCTCGCCCACCTCGGCCACCGCCTGGTCCAGATGTGCCTGCGCCTCCTTCGCGCCGAGGTCTGGGCACCGGAGGGTCGGCGAAAGCTGGCCCGCGTCTCGGCCCGCGTCGTCCCCGGCGATACGCTGGACCACCCCGTTGCCATTGCCCACGGGCGCCTCGTGATCCTCGGCAGCAAGGGCGAGCGCCTCCACGAGGAGCTGATCACCGCAGGCGGTGTCCTCCGCGAAGGGCGATTCAGCCGCTTCAACGTCGGGGAGGTCAGCCACGCCCTGGCCGCCGCCGACCAACCGCAGGTCGCCGACGCCCCCGAGACCACCAAGGCCGACCTCGCGACCCTGTGGGAAGGCCACCGCGACGCGCTCCTCGTCTCCTTGGAGGTCCGGATGCGCGATCGGACCGCCGGCCTCATCGGCGAGCTTGCCAAACGGGCGGACAAGGACGTGGCGGATCTCACCGGCGTCTTGCAGGAGCTGCGCACCACCATCGAGAGGGAGCTGGGCCAGGAACCGCCGGCCCAGTTAGACCTGTGGCCCAGCCAAGAGCGGGAACAACTGGAGCGCAACACCGAGTCCCTCCGCGCCCGCGCCAACGCCATCCCGGCAGAGATCGAGCGGGAGACCGCGGCCATCCGCGCCCGCTACCAGGAACCCACCCCGCGCCTCTTCCCGGTGGCCGTGACCTACCTGTTACCGGAGGGGCTAGCGTGACCGGATGTCTGTGGCGCGATTTAGCATTATAATGTATGTATTAATGGAGTATGACGACATTACGATGCAAATGACGCCCATCCTCACCGACCAAAACCCCTGGTGGCACGATCCCCTCGCGCGACGCGGTGCACCCTTTCCACACCGACGGGTTCTTCACGGGCCAGTGTTTCGCCAGCTCGTGCGCCTCGATGACCGCCGGGCCACGGTGATCGTCGGACCCCGGCGGGTGGGCAAGTCGGTGTTGTTGTGGCAGCTCGCCGACGCCCTTCTGGACGAGGGATGGCCGCCGGGAAATATCACCTACTGTGACTTCTCCGACGACCGTTTCACCGCCCCCCTTCCGACTCCAAGGGAGATCGCCGAAGTGGCGCCTCCTGCCATGGACCCACGTCACCCGCGCGCATTTCTCTTAGACGAGATTGGGTCAACAGAAAAGTGGGCCGCTTGGCTGAAACAAGCGGTCGATACCACTCCCCATCGCATCGTCGCCACGGACTCCGCAGCGGTCCTCCTCCGTCAAGGTGGCCGTGAGTCCGGCATGGGTCGGTGGGACGAGCATTGCATGGAGGGGCTGACCTTCCTCGAATACCTGGGGTTACAGGCGCAGCCCGGCGAGAGCGCGGAGGCGGTGCTGACGCGGCTCCCGGATCCCGTGGAGCGCTACCTTGCGGCTGGTGGTTATCCCGAGCATGTACTGAGTGATGACCTCTCACAGGTACGGCGGCGTATTCGTGCGGACGTGGTGGATCGAGCCATCCTCCGAGACATCCAGCGGATTGGGGTCCGCCACGTGGGCAAGCTCAAGGATCTCTTCGTCTATCTGGTCGAGGATTCGGGCGCCATCCTGGACGCCACGGCTCGGGCAAACGACGTGGGTGCTGATCCACGATCGGTGGCCGAGTGGGTGCGCCTCCTGGAGGAGACCTTCCTCCTTGCACCACTCGAACGTCACTCTGGGCGAGCCACGGCTCGGTTGCGTGGCCGCGCTAAGCCGAAGATCTACGCCGCCGACCACGGCCTGATCGTCGCCTTCGCACCGGTAGACCGACCCTGGACCCACCCGGATGTCCGTGGGCGGGTCTTCGAGGCCACGGTTTTCCGGCACCTGCGCGGCGTGGTGCATGAGCTCGGAGGCAACTTGGCCTATTTCCGGCTCCCCGACGGTCGTCTGGAGATCGACCTTGTCCTCTCAAACCCCGACGAGGTCGTGGCCATCGAAGTGACGAGCAGCGATATTCGAGCGGACAAGGTCGATCGTCTCCACCAAGCCGCCGAGCAGCTCGGAGCGAGTCGCAAGGTTCTGATTCATGGAGGTATCGGAGAAAAGGAGCAGCGCGGTGTCCACTGCCTTCCGATCCACCGCTTCCTTCTCCATCCCGAGGGTGTGGTGTCGGCAAAGGGGAATTGAGTGGCCACCCTACCTTTGGGCCGTCGCGAGAGTCAGAGTCTGGAGTTCAAGGGACGGGAGATCTTGCAACACCCCGCCGACCTTGGGCGCGAGGTCGTCGCCATGCTCAACGGCGTTGGACACGGGGATATCTGGGTCGGCTTGGGGGAGCACGAAGGACAGGCCGCAGTGGTGGAATCGATCGACCGGATCGACGCCGCATGTCAGGCGCTGCACGACCATCTCGTCGACACCATCGAGCCGACCCCGCTGCCTGGGGAGGTGGTGATCGAGCGCCACGATATCGACGACGGCGGGGCGATCATCCACCTCGCGATTCGTCCGCAAAGCGAGCGGCGGCCCTTTGCGCAGCTTCGTGGTAACGCCCGCCACTACCTCCTGCGCGTTGGTGCTCGCCTGCGGGCGATGACCCGGGAGGAGATCGCCAGGGAATTCCGCGGGCAGAGTGCCGAGGAAGACCTTGCCCAACAGGTCGCCGACGTCCTCATCCAGGAGCGGGAGCGACAGCAGACCAAGGACTACCATGGACTCTGGTTGCGCCTACAACCAGTGGGTGAGGTGAGCCTAGATCTGCACGCCCCGGTGATGACGGAGCTCCTGCGCGAACCCACGCGATCGGGCAACCGCCCCATGGGTTGGAACTTCATCGATCGGTACCAGGAACCCAAGCGACGCCAGGGGCGCCTCGTGCTGGGGGGGGGAGATGCACCCGTCTGGACGGAGATCCATGAAGACGGGGGCCTCCTGTTCGCGACCCCCATCGCTCGACTCCACTGGAAGGGGGGGGCGAACGAGTTGTGGCCCTATCCGCTGCTGGAGTTCCCGACCTCTGTCTTCCGCCTCGCCGCTACCCTCTACTCCCACGGCAGTGACGACACCTCACTTCACCCCAATCTGCCGGTGGTAGCCGACCTCGCCCTTCTGGGGCTCACCGGCTGGACCCTCCGTCCAGGGAGCCCTGAGACCACACAGTTTCTCTTTGCCGAGCCGGTCACCTGTCAGGAGGGAGATCATTTTCTCCTCACCAAGCCGATGGTCTTTTCCTCGCAGGAGGTCATCGATCGCCCCGACCGCTGTGCCTTCCGGGTAGTTCGTCGCCTCTACGAAGCGTTCGGCCTCTCCGAGGACGCCATCCCTCACGAATACGACCGAGAAGCAGGGCGCCTGCTTTTTCCTTCCTGATGTCCACCGCGCGTCGCCGGCGGAGGGGATCCCGGTGGTGACGGTCGACGAAGAGATCTGTCGACGACTGCCGACGCTGGTGATCGCCACCGTAGACAAGTTCGTCCAGATGCCGTGGAACGGCCGGGTGCAGATGCTCTTCGGGCAGGTCAACGGGACCTGTGAACGCCACGGCTTCACCTCGCCGGAGGTGGACGACAGCAATCACCAGCAACGTGGCGCGCTCGGCGCCACCCGACTCCAGGCCCATCGCCCCCTGCGGCCACCCGATCTCATCATCCAGGACGAGCTGCGCCTGATCAGCGGCCCCCTCGGCTCGCTCACCGGCCTCTATGAGACCGCGGTCGACCGCCTATGCACCTGGGAAGTGAACGGCAAGCCGGTACGGCCGAAGGTGGTGGCCTCCACCGCCACGATTCGCCGAGCGGAGGAGCAGGTCCACGCCCTCTTCCTCCGGCGCCTGGAGGTCTTCCCACGCCAGGGGCTGGACGCTGGCGACAGTTTCTTCTCCCGGGAGCGCCCGCTGGTGGAGAGACCGGGGCGGCTCTATCTGGGGATCTGCGCCCCCGGCCGGCGGCTGAAGGTCGCCCTCATCCGCACCTACGTCGCCCTGCTGTGCGCGGCTCAACGGATCTATCGCGACTACGGTCGCCACGCCGACCCGTGGATGACCGCGGTCGGCTACTTCAACTCCATCCGCGAGCTGGGGGGAAT
>JASFUG010000317.1:0-4037 GCA_050050395.1 Nitrospirota bacterium | reverse complement strand
CGTCGCGCAGCCCCTCCATCACCTCCTGGGCGCGCGCCAGGTCGGCCTCCTCGACCGTGAAGGTGAGGTTGGCGTGGCCGCCGGCGCCGACGTTCTGAACGATCACGTCGACCATGATGTTGGCGGCGGCGATGGCGCCGAAGATCCGTGCCGCGATGCCCGGGCGATCGGGGATGCCGCGCACCGTCACCTTGGCCTCCTTGCGGTTGTAGGCGATTCCCGAGACCACCACCTCTTCCATGGGCTTGTCCCCTTGTACGACCCAGGTGCCTTCCTCCTGGGTGAATGAGCTACGCACGTGCACCGCCACACCGAACTTCTTCGCGAGCTCCACCGATCGCACCTGCAGGACCTTGGCGCCCATGTTCGCGAGCTCCATCGTCTCGTCGTAGGAGATGCGCGCGATCTTGCGCGCCCTGGGCTCGATCCGGGGATCGGTGGTGTAGATGCCGTCCACGTCGGTGTAGATCTCACACGCGTCGGCCTTCAGGGCCGCCGCCAGGGCGACCGCCGTGGTGTCCGAGCCGCCGCGACCGAGGGTCGAGACGCGGGAGTCGCCGCCCTCCTCCACGATCCCCTGGAAGCCGGCCACCACCGCCACCTTGCCCGCGGCCAGGACCTGCTCGAGCCGCACGGTCTCGATGCGGGCGATGCGTGCCTTGGTGTGGGCGGTGTCCGTGTAGATCCCCGCCTGGCGCCCGGTGAGGGCCTGGGCCGGGCAGCCCGCCGCATTCAGGGCGATGGCCAGCAGGGCGACGGTGATGCGTTCGCCGGAGGAGAGCAGGAGGTCCACCTCCCGCGGCGTCGGCAGCTTGGTCAGGGTATGGGCCATGGTCAGGAGACGGTCGGTCTCGCCGCTCATCGCCGAGAGCACCACCACCACGCGGTTCCCCTCCCGGACGCACTGGACGACACGGTCGCGGACCGCCTGAATGCGCTCCAGGTCCGCCACCGAGGTGCCGCCGAACTTCTGTACGATCAACGCCATCGTCTGGGTTTCCCTCCGTCCCGGGGGCGGATGTGATGCGCCCGGGCGAGGCGGAGGATAACGAAACGGTGGCGCGAGCACACCACCTACCCGCGGACCGACACGCCACCACACGCCCGGCATCGCCGGCGCCGTGTTCTATCATCTTCAGGAGCGAAGATACCGTTCTTTCAGACCACTTGTTCCCTTCACTGACGATGAATCCTTCCCTACGACGCCCCGGATTGCGCTGCGCTCCATCCGGGCTACAGCGCGCGGTAGCGTGGACGAAGGGCCGCGGGATCCAGAAAAGGTGGCCGAGTGGTCATGGACGAACGAGGTAGGCCAACTCCGCAAACGAACCGCGGGTGTCCTTGGCAAAGGCATTCGTGGTCCACTAACCGCAATCCATAGCAGATCTGGTAAGTACCAAGAGATAGCGCCGCCGATGGCCGCCGAGACCATCCACTTCCAAGGCTCCCCCTACCCCACCATCGGTGTCGAGGTGGAGCTGCAGCTCATCGATGCGACCACCGGTGACCTTAGCAACTCCTGCGACCGGCTCCTGGCGGAGATTCCCCCGGGCTGGGGCCCGACCTTCAAGCCGGAGCTCTTCCAGTCCAATCTGGAGATCAACACCGGCATCTGCGAGACCGTAGCCGACGCCGAGCAGGACTTGGCGGAAAAGCTGGCCCTGCTGCGCACCATCGCCGCACGCCACGGGGTGCATCTGGCGGCGGCCGGTACCCACCCATTCGCCAGCGCCGCGGCCCAGGTGGTGACCGACTCGCCGCGCTACCACCGGCTGCTCGGCGTGCTGCAGCGGCCCGCACGACGGCTCAACATCTTCGGCCTGCACGTGCACATCGGGGTGGCGACGGGTGAGATCGCCCTCGGGGTGCTCAACCGCCTGGTGCGGTACCTGCCCCACCTCCTCGCCCTGTCCGCCAACTCGCCCTACTGGGAGGGCGAGGACACCGGCCTGGCGTCGATGCGGGTGAAGGTCTTCGAGGCCCTCTCCACCGCCGGCCTGCCGTTCTACTTCCAGTCGTGGAAGGAGTTCGAGACCATCATCGACCAGCTCCGCCGCAGCCACACCATCGACAGCATCCGCGACGTGTGGTGGGACATCCGCCCGCACCCGGACTTCGGCACCATCGAGGTGCGGATCTGCGACACCCCCGGCACCCTGGAGGAGATCCTCTCCCTCGCCGCCTTCATCCAGTGTCTCGTGGCACGCGCCAGCCGCCAGCACCTCGAAGGGGAGCCGCCGGTCTGCCCCCACTCCGCCATCGCGCGCGAGAACAAGTGGCGCGCCGCCCGCTACGGCCTGAGCTGCGAGATCATCCGCGCCGACACCCTGGAGAACGTGCCGGCGGTGGAGATGATCGAGATGGAGGCGGAGCAGCTTCGCCCGCTCGCCGAGGAGCTGCGCTGTGCGGACTACCTGGCGCGGATCTCCCGCATGGCGTACAACGGCTCGGGTGCGGACGTGCAGCGCCGGCTGTTCGCCGAGCACGGCGATCTCGCCACGCTGGTCGCCGCCATGTCCAAGCGTTTCAACAACGGCTTTCTCGCCCGGCCGCAGGCCGCTCGCCGATGACCTACCGCGATCTCCACATAGAGCCGCCCCGCGAGTCGAGCACCGCTGCGGTCGAGCACTGGCTCGCCGAGCAGGCCGAGGCCCTCGCCCTGCCCCTCTCGACCATCCGCCGCACCCTTCACCAGCGCCCGGAGATGAGCAGCGCGGAGGAGGCCACGGCGGCGCTGGTCACGGGCGTGCTGGAATCCCTCGGGGTCCCCACCCGCACCGGCGTGGCTGGCCACGGGGTGGTGGGCCTGCTACGCGGCGGCAAGCCCGGTCCCACGGTCGCCCTGCGGGCCGACACCGACGCCCTCGGCATCCAGGACGAGAAGGAGGTGCCGTACCGCTCCCAGGTGCCGAACGTCTCCCACGCCTGCGGCCACGACTGCCATACGACGGTCAGTCTGGGCGCAGCGATCCTGCTATCGCGTCTGGCGGAGCACCTCCCGGGCCAGGTGAAGTTCCTATTCCAGCCGGCGGAGGAGCAGATCGGCGCCGGCGCCGACCAGATGGTGGAGGCCGGCGTCATGAACGACCCCACGGTCGACGCGATCCTCGCCCTCCACGTCCAGCCCCACCTGCAGGTCGGCCAGGTCGGCGTGCGCCGCGGGGTGATGATGGCGGCGGCCGACCTGTTCACCATCGAGATCGACGGCCAGTCCGGCCATGCCGCCCGCCCCGACGAGTGCATCGACACGGTCCTCGCCGCCGCCCAGGTGGTGACCGCGCTACATCAGATCATCCCGCGGCGCATCTCCATCCACGAGCCGGCGGTGCTCACCGTCGGCAACCTGCATAGCGGCATCTCGCCCAACGTCATCCCCGCCCACGCCACCCTCTCCGGCACGGTGCGCACCCTGTCGGACCCGGTGCGCCGCCACGTGCGCGCGGAGATGGAGCGGGTGGTCGACGGGGTGACCCGCGCCATGGGCGCCACCTACCGCTTCCAGTACCAGAACGGCGCGCCCCCGGTGATCAACGACGGCCGCCTCACCACCGTGTTCGAGGCGGCGGCGGCCAAGGTGGTCGGGCCGCAGAACGTGGTGGAGATCACCGAGCCCTCCATGGGAGGCGACGACTTCTCCTACTACCTCGACCACGCCCCCGGGGTGTACTTCCGCCTCGGCACCGCCAACGACTCCGAGGCGACCCACCACCCCCTGCACCACGCCTGCTTCGACGTCGACGAGTCGGCCCTGCCCCTCGGTGCCCGCCTCCTCGCCCAGACCGCCTGGGACTTCCTCTCCCAGAGGTAGGGTGGGGTCTGCCCACCACGCCGGGCGCAGCCCGGCCGACAACGCCGGCGGTGGCGCCAATTTGGGGGGGCCGGTTTCAAACCGGCCCATGCCGTAGCGACACGATGCCTCCGCGTCCGGCGGGCTGAAGCCCGCCCTGATATGGAGGGGGACGCCACGCGCCCCCCTCGCCGCCCGGCACATGTCCGGGCGGCTTCACCCCCCGTGGATGGAGGGCTCCTCGCCCTCC